>NZ_LKBR01000023.1:0-73151 GCF_002723595.1 Pseudomonas sp. ICMP 460 | reverse complement strand
TCGCCACAGTAATGTGGGCGGCCCAGCTTCCGGTTTGCCCTGAGCCAATAAGCCGGACGCGTGCGAGTTAGGCGTCACGCCCGCTCGCCACAGGGTCTTGGAGAGTTGAGCGCGGCATCGGTAAGCATCAGCCAGAGAATTGCTCTCAACCTTTAAACTGCCCAGGCGGCGGCGTTTAACCCGAACCCTCAAAACCTTGCGTCTTACCTTGTGAGCGGATTATTCATTCACAAGGCTAAGCAGCCAGCGCCATGGCGCTACACTGGCTACCTGATTCTGCGGATAAAGGAGTTAGCCATCGAAATGCTCGCTGCAAACGACGTAGCCAGCGACGAGTCGCTGCTTTCCCGCTACCGGGCCGGTGACGGTGCGGCGTTCGAGGCGTTGTACGCGCGGCACCGCCAGGGCCTTTATCGGTTTCTGCTGTCGCTGAGCAATAAGGTTGAACTGGCCGAAGAGGTTTACCAGGAGACCTGGCTCAGCCTGATCCGCAGCGCCACTCAGCCACAGGGCCGGGCGAGTTTTCGTACGTGGCTGTTTCAGATTGCCCGCAACCGGCTGATCGATCACTGGCGCAAGCACGGCCTACACAACCCGTTGCACGACAGCTACGACGAACAACTGCACGCTCAGCCCGATGCCAGTGCCGGCCCTGAGCAGCTACTGAGCCTGAGCCGCGACCAGGCGCGCCTTGATGCCGCGTTGCAAGACTTGCCCGAAGACCAGCGCGAAGTCTTCCTGTTGCGCCTGCACGGTGACCTTGAAGTGCCGCAAATCGCCACGCTCACCGGCGCCCCGCTGGAAACCGTAAAAAGCCGCCTGCGTTACGCCCAGCAGAAACTGCGCCGCCTGCTGGCCGAGGAGATACCCGCATGACCGAATCCCGACACACCCAAAACCCCGACGACCTGCTCGTGCAGCATTTTCGTCAACACGGCAGCGGCGAACCGCCTGCGTCCCTCGACGCGTTCATCCTCAACGCCGCCCGCCGCGAAGNGCCGCTTTCCCCCCCACCCCCCCCCGCCGCGAAGCGCCAGCGCCCCCGCCGAGCCTGTGGCAACGCTGGCTACTGGCTTGCCGTCGACCGCGCTGGCAAATGGCATTTGCCACCGTCGCAGGCGTAGCGCTGATGGTTGGCATGCTGACACGCTCGCCGGTGCCGCAACCGGAGCTGGCCACTACGACCTTCTCCGCGCCAATGGCCCGGCTGGCCGTCGCACCTCAGGTTAACGGCGCGCCGGCTAACGCGGAAATCGCCGCGTCGTTGGCGGATCAGCCCGCGGCAGCACTCAGCAAGCGCGCCCCGGTTGCATCGCCTTCGCTGGAGGAGGGCTTGCAGCAAATTGTGAGCCTGCGCCTGGCTGGGCAAACCAAAGCGGCGGATGAAAAACTGCTGGCGCTGCACCAGCGTTTTCCCAACGAAGACCTGCCGGCGCGGTTGGAAGCGTTGAAACGCTGAGGCGGCGAGCCAGGCACAAAAAAGCCCCCGCACCGGATGCCGGTGCAGGGGCTGTTTTAGCGGCGGGTATCAGTGTTCTATCACTGCGCGGCTTGCCTACAGTTTGAAGCGCGAAACCACGGTGCGCATCTCTGCGGCCAACAGCGAAAGCTCTTCAGCCGTGATGGCGTTGTCTTCCACGCCTTCCATCAGCACGACGCTGCCGTTACGAATTTCAGTCACATTGCGGTTGATGTCTTCAGACACGGCGTGCTGCTGAACCGCCGCACTCGCAATCTGCGTGTTCATCCCGACAATCTGCTCAACCCCATCGTTGATAGCATCCAGGCTGTTCGACGCATGGTCGGCAGACGCAATACATTCCTGCGCACGTTGCTCGCCCGCTTTCATTTGTTCCACGGCTGCCGAGGTCGCCACCTGAAGCTCCTGGATAATCCGACGGATTTCTTCCGTGGAGTTCTGCGTGCGCGAGGCCAGGGTTCGAACCTCGTCAGCCACCACGGCAAACCCGCGACCTTGCTCACCGGCTCGCGCCGCTTCAATCGCAGCGTTCAGTGCGAGCAAGTTGGTTTGGTCGGCGATGTTGCGAATCACCTCAATCACGCCGCCGATTTGCTGGCTGTGCAGTGCAAGCGCCGAGACCTTCTGCGCGCTCAGTTGCACTTCGTTGGCCAGCGCCTCAATGGTCACGCGCGTCTCTTGCATCATCGCAAGCCCGGTGTTGGATGCCTGGCGCGCATGCTCGGCGGCATGCGCTGCGCCTTCGGTGTTTTGCGCGACGTCCGCGACGCTGGCGGTCATTTCGTTGATGGCCGTTGCCACTTGCTCGGTTTCCTGTTGCTGCACATTCATCGAGTGTTTGGCGCGATCGATCGACAAGCCCATGCGCGTGGAGGCGTCGGACACCGAACGCGAACTGCGCTCAACCTGTGAAAGCGAGTCGGCGAAGGCCTGAACCATCAGATTGAGGCTGGTACTCACGTCGGCCATCTCGTCTCTGCCCTGCACCGTGAGGCGCGTCGTCAGGTCGCCCTGAGCGATCAGCCGCGCGGCGTTGAGCACTGCGTTGATGGTGCTGCGCATGGCGCTGTAGATACCGCTGAACGCATACGCCAGCAGCAAGCCCATAAAGGCAAACATGCCCAGGATCAGCGACCGTTCAGAGGTTTTCTCATGGCTGCGCTGGTCAAGCGTGTCCATCAGAGCAGCTTGCAAAAGGTCCTGCGCCTTGTACAGCTCGGCAACCACGGCGTTACCCTTGGGCAGCAAATTCTGTACGCCGCTCAGGGTGTCGCTCGTTGAGCCCACCATGGCTTCAAGGTCGCTGCGGAAACTGTCGAGGTCGCGTAGCGCATTAGTCACCGGTGCCTGGATTTTATCGGCGAGTACAGGCTCTTTACGACGAAGCAGGTTAAGACTCTGTTGCAGTTGCAGGCGGATCAGTTGCTCTTGCTTGAGCAACGACTGGATAACCAAGCGGTTGCCATCGCCCAACGGTTGCCCGTCACGCAGGCCGCTGGTCATGCCGCGCAGCTGCCCGACAATGTTGATCTGGCGCGGCAACCTCAAGGTACTTTGATCGATCATGAACAGCGATGCGAAATCCTCATCCAGCACCATCCCGGACGTGGCAGAGACGAAATAGACGAAATTCAACGTCTCTGTCAGTTGATCATTCCATTCGTCGAACATCTTCGCCTGGTTGGCATTGCCTTTGGCCTGCTCAATCAGTTTCTCTGCACCTGCCCGCAACCGCTGTACGCGATCACCGGTTTCCAGTTGCACATTAAATTGTCTGTCGGTGGTTGCCAGTTTGGAAAAAGCCTCTTCAAGCTTTGCCTGGTTGGCAGACAGGTCGGCTTGAGCGGTCTGGTCACCACTCAGCAACCGGTTAGTCAGCGCCCGCTGCAGCATGGACATGCGCAGTACCGGCGTCACCTCCATCAGGTAGCGCTGGCCAAGCTGCTCCGAACTGATATTTTCAAGGCTGTCGTTGAGTTGATGGATGATGCGCCAACCCAGCATCACCAGCGGGATCAGGACGATGACAGCCAGTAAGCCGAACTTGGTGGGAAAGCGCAGGCGGTTAGCCAGTTTTACGGCAGGGGTAAGGATGTTCATGCAGTTCTCACAGCCCGAAATGGGACGGTTTGTTTGTGTTTTTGGGGTGAGAACGGTCCATTTTCTCGAGGTTGCCTGGCTCTTTTCGGCTTTCTCGGCGTTTCAACGTTTGTATGAAATTAAACGTTACATTTAACGTGTCGGCGTTGATGCTAAATACTTTATAAAAACTTGTACAAATTTATATTTTTGTATAAGAAAGGATCTTTTCTAGAGCGGTGATGTCGCAATGGCATCACGCGTGGAGGCGGTCTGCATCAGGCGTCTTGGGGATGGGATGCTCAGCAGATCTCAAGCTATCGCACATTCGTCCGATAATCTGAGGGTACGGTCACTGCCAGCGTTGACAGCCCGACCTTTGGGAATGGAACGCCTGGTGGGACTACCCCCCCGAGCACGTAAAGGATTGCGAATGCGTACCCTGTTTAAAATTTGGCTGTCTGTGTTGCTATTCGGCCTGTTTTTTTACCTTCCCATGTATGTTATTTCGAACAATGCAATCAGCGCTGTCGAAGAACTTACGCCTAAAGATCTGATCCCGCTAACTGGCACTACCGCGCAAGACCCAGAGCGCCAAGAGCGGCTGTTGGCAAGCATGGGGATAGATACAAGCAGAGAACTTGAGGACGCGCTTGAGGACAATAAGTTGCTGTCCAACGTGGACATGCGCTACGTCGAGTCTGAGCAAGCCCACAAAATTTTTGCGGCAACAGGCATGAAGGTAGTTGAAGCCCGTGCAGAACTCGCGGGTGGAAAACACATCGCCCTGTTGTTTTCTGTAGCACCCAAACATTTTTTACGCAGTTGGGCCACCGTCACAGGGTTACTCGGTGTTCAGGTATCGGATGGGCAACACACGATCAACCTAGTCGACGGCCCTGCTGATGAAACTTATATTTGGATGCTGTTCGAAAAATCGGGCAAAGGCGGGGCTGAGTCCATACAGCGTCTGACCAACCGTTTTGACTTGGCTGTGGCCGGTATTAACGAGCGTGAGCGCGCAAAAAATGCCGCTGCCACAATGCCAACACGGACACTTGAAAGCCATACCGTCGCGGGCAACCCAAGCACAGACAAAATCGTGATCTTTCAATATGAGGGTCAACCTGCCTATTGCGCTGATGAGGGGCAGGACGGTCCCAACTGTCAAGGTGACGCATCCGCATTCATCGGCCAAGGCACTTATAAAGACTATATGGATGAAGGCAGCGCGCTGTGCATTGCGGGCGAAGCCGGTTGCGTACTCCCTGACTACTTTCCTGCCGACGTGCGGGGCTAAACGGAGCGGGCCGTTATGAGCCCGGCACATTGAATGTGACAGGGATATTCATTCTCGGGTTGCCAGACAGGAGATCGTCTAAATGTTAGTTCACCGCGCGATTGCGCTGTTATTGCTGTTACTTGCCAGCCATTCGATGGCCGCCAGTTTTGACTGCACTAAAGCAGGCAATTTTGCCGAAAAAGAAATTTGCCGTGATGGTTACCTGTCAGGCGTCGATAACATCCTTGCGGGGCGCTACAAAGCTGCCCTGAGCGCCACCGATCAGCCGGATGAGCTTCGCCAATCCCAGCGTGACTGGCTTGTTATTCGCGACCAATGCACCACCCAAAAATGCCTGGATCAAACATTGGGTGCGCGTATCAAAGCGCTTGAGAACATTAAAAGCGCCGAAACAGGCAAAAAACTGGAGGCTGAGCGGCAGCAGCAAATGGCCAAATCTTACGCCGAAGAGGCTGAAAGAACGCGCCGCGAACACCAAGCTTACATAGCCCAAGAACAGGCTTCTCAACAGCGCCGACAGGCCGCGCAACAGCAGGCTGCTAATGCTCAGCCGACACCCCGTCAGACAGCCCCGCCGCCGCCAGCAAGTCAGGCGCCACAGAAAGAATCGCTATGGCAGCAGGCAGGCAACGTCGCATGGAAATGCGCGTTGCTGGCGGCAATCCTGGCGTCTTGCTGGGCGGTACTACGCCATCATCGGGAAGAGGCAACTATCTATAATGACTACACCGACGCCGCAATAACTAATGGGGTGCCAATCACCGGCTTGCTCATTGGCCTTGTTTGCGGCTGGTTAGGCATGCCTAAAGAAGTGTACCAAGTGTGTGTGGCCACCGGCGTGCTGCTGGCAGTCGTGTATGCCCTGTATGCCTCAGTGAAAACCAACCAAGGCGGCGTCAATATCCTACTGACCGTGATCGCCAAGCTAACCTTGGTGTCGGTGTTCTACATCGTCATGGGGCTGTTAATCCTTTCGTTGTTTGGCACCGCTCGCAGAAAAGGTGAGTCGCTAACGCAGGCAGAGGCGCGACAACGCAGAGAAGCCAGGCAAAGCAGAGCCCATATAGTCGCAGCGTCATCGGGCTACAGCCTGTTAACGGCATGGCTGTGCCGTAGAGGTGAGTTCACGCCATTGTCTGAATGCCTGGAGTTTGGTCCGGAGCCGCATGCTGCTTGAGGGTGTGTGTAGAGTGTGTGGCGCGGAGAAAGAGCGCTGCCGCTTGTTCAGGCTGCGCAGCGATGGCTAGGGCGTGGGGGGAGCGGTTGCTTCGAGAGATGGATAGCTGGAAACAAGAAAGCCCGCACAGGGCGGGCTTCTTGGGGTGTTTTGTAGACTGTCTGAGACAGCCCGAGACTGCGATATGGTGCCCCGGCGTCGTTTGAAATGGGCGGTAAGATGCCTGTATTTATTGGGCTTCTTTGGTGGTGCGTCGGTTAGGCATACACGTGGGCATACAGGGCGCAGTGTGCTGACGCCTTTAACGCTCTTTCGGGAGGCTCCATCGAAGCTCCTCGTGACCTAGATCCCGATGGGTGACTCGCTTTCTTCAATGGCCTCTCCACGTTGAACCCTGTGGTCCTTTCGCCACCAACACAACTACCGTGCTTTCGCGGCCTTCAGTAATTGGGTGAAGGTATTAATTGCTAGGTGGATGTCATCTTGGGTATCTCCGTCCCACTCCTCAACCGTTTCTAACTCGGCTCTTAAGCTGACGATACGCTGTTCGATTTCTTCGATCTCAGCGGCACCACATTGCTTAGCGGTTGCCTGCCAACCGTCATCAGAGATTTTTTCGTCGAGAGCTAAGCCGGATCTGGCATTTACGATTAGGTTCTGGAGGTTACTCATCTGAGATCTCGGTGGGTTGCAGAAAAAGGTGCTGGGGACCCTGACGATATCCTGAGTACACGGGGCATGAAACCCGCGGGATCGAGTTAGTGGGAGGTGCCGGAAGTTACTGAAATTTCAATCGTTGAAATTGAAAGGATCTTGAAGAAAAAGGGTCATCGTTACAGCTTCGGTAAAGGTGGCTATCTCTGTTGCGGATAGTGAACACCTGCATGGCGTCAACCATGGTGATGGGTGTCAACCACGTCAACCTGTCAACCAACTTAAAAAATCCATCCGCTAACACGGACGCGCGGGTTCTTTGCCCCGTGTACCTCGGATACCGACAGGGTCCCTGGGAAGTTTCATGAGGGCCATTTGGTGCAGACTTTGTATTCCTTTGCCCCCAGCCGAAATGACGAGAAGGGACCCTGTTGCATCATCGATCTCCCGCGCTGGAGGAGGAGTCGCCAATGGGGCTTGGGGGCTTCTTAAACCGTGTTACGGGTGTTGCGCTCGTTACGAATCGAGTTAAGATATTGATTTATATGTAATTATTTGCCGTTACATCTTCTATGCCTGTTATTGCGCGAGCGTGTTACGCGTTCATTCGGTGTTACGCATTAGGGGGCGCCATTGACCGGACGCGAGGTGTTCTGCGCAGTGTTTGTAGCTACCTCACGAATAGAAAAGCGTCGTGGAATGCTGAAATTAAATGGGGTGGAGAATAAGTATGCGCTCCCTCGGAAAAGCGAGGCCAGGAGGGCTGTTGGTTGTGATAGCCGAATGCGCGCAGGCTGGGTGGAGCAGCAGATGCTGCAGTTGGCGCTTAGGCTTTCGCCGGGCGCAGCTATGTACCGCATTCGGTGACTCCGCATTGTCTCTGTGATGCGTTTGTCCCTGTGTGGCTGGCTCAGATTAGTGAGCAGGACCGTCGCGCTAGTGGATAGGCCGTTGCATCTCTGGCGGCACGGCAACAGACTGCTTCTCGGATCGCGCAAAAGCTGTCCAAGGCTTCAAGGTGTCGCCCCATATCGTGGTTACACGCAAGGGGAGATGAGCGACATTGGTCATGAAATTTCTTGTCAATCTGGTTGACATGGACGGCAGCTATTACTATTATCCCCCACATCAACTAACCCACGGCGTGCCGTGGGCCCAGAAGCCCCGGAATGAAAATTTCGGGGCTTTTTGCATTCTGCAATGGACGCATGAGGCACATGAAGACAATTATTTATGTGGATGGCTTTAATCTCTACTACCGAGCACTCAAAAAAACCAATTTCAAATGGCTGAATTTGATGGCTCTTTGTGAAGCATCGCTGCCTAAAGATTGCGAAATAATAGGGATAAATTTCTATACCGCACGAATTTCGGGGAGAATTGACCCGTCTTCGCCAAAAGATCAGCATATATATCTTAAGGCTCTCGCTACTATTCCTGGCTTATCTCAACATTTTGGATCTTTCCAGGTCTCTGACAAGCTCATGTACCTAACTCAACCCCTAGTTTTTAGTCCTAAGCTCAAGACTCAACCGCTACCCACACCGAAATTCGTGTCGGTTGTGAAGGTTGAAGAAAAGGGCTCTGACGTGAATCTTGGTGTTCACCTCGTGAGGGATGCTTTGCTCCGAAAGATGGAGCATGCCGTGGTGATCACCAACGATACTGATCTATGTGAGCCATTAAGAATTGTAGTGGAAGACGCAAAACTTCCTTTGACGCTGCTTTCTCCGGTGGCGAAACCTGCAAAAGGCTTGGAAAAGCT
Organism: Pseudomonas sp. ICMP 460; assembly: GCF_002723595.1. Taxonomy (NCBI): domain Bacteria; kingdom Pseudomonadati; phylum Pseudomonadota; class Gammaproteobacteria; order Pseudomonadales; family Pseudomonadaceae; genus Pseudomonas; species Pseudomonas sp. ICMP 460. Next base: position 64,693 of record NZ_LKBR01000023.1, on the reverse strand, counting down.
GGCGACGTTCGTACGTCACCTAAGCCCCTACCTGGGCGTATCACAGTTCCCCGATCCAGTTATAACAAGCACTGGTGAGCAGCTTGAAAAGCCCAAAAGCTGGTGAGTAGTCATGCGATACGCCGCTGAAAAGCGGCTTTTATCTAAAGTTTCCTATCTACGCACCAGCTAATACATGCGACGACGATAAATACTCTAAATACCTGCTTTCAATGCCCACTTGAACCCTCTAGTAGGGTTCTCCCCAAGTGGCTCGTGGATCAGAAGTAGGATTAACACCATTTTGAACATATAGACCGGGCTCGACATATTCCAGCCATTTGTCTTTGAGCGAAATATCGATCCTGCCAAGTAAGCTGAAATTTTCAGTGTGATCCGTTCCGCAAGTGCAGTCCTCCTCATGTGCAACACGCTTCCAACGACCATCGCCATCGATCCGATAATGCAACCCATAGAATCGCCCGAAGCCCATGATCCGCAGCCCGGGATGATCGATGCCATACTCAAATACACAAACAATACTTTCGGGCATCTTCACGATTCCCACACCCTTCGCATATTGTGTGCCCATCCCATGGTATACAAGGCCATCAAGTTCGATAGAGATCTCGTCGTACTCCTCAAGCAGTTTGTTGATCTCCGGTAGGATGAGACGAGGCACACTAACGCCATGATACAAGGAGCTACTGCATAGAAGCTGCACCATGCTTGTAGCGGTCTGACCTTCTGGCGGAGGCGGTAGATCCCTAGTCCAGAATGGCCGATACATCGCGCTCCGAGGCGGCATGTGCTTTTGCAGGTGCGAGGAATACTCTGGGAGTTCCAGTGATCGCCGGAATGCTTCGAGGCCTGCGTTCGGGACGTTTCGCATTTTTTCCCATGGCATCGCCAACAACTCGCGATAAACAGGATCATCCGAAGGCTCGGGGAATAGCCAGCCGGCGCTACACTCTTCCGCGAATTTGTGCAGAATATTTGCTGGAGCAGTGATATGACAAAGAATGCAATCACCACTTAGGCCATTCTTGATCAAAGGGCCAACCATGTACGCATCCTGTCGCACGTATCTCGGCGCTCCTTCGCCTGTTGCGATTTCTGAAAGGTGAACCGCCTGAATTCCAGACCGGCGAAGCGACTTCTGGCTTATCAGGTAGAGGTGACCTACATCCTCGGTTGGTACAAACCATGCGTTGAGTGTGCGAAGCCAGACCGGATCTTCGAAGCAGTCTTCAACCAAGTTAACTCCGATTTTTGACTCAAATCTATGGCTTGCGAACCAAGCGGCAACACGTGGATCACCGGATGCATCAAGGAAGAATGAGCGAAACCCATAATGCTGTAGGATCGCTTGGTTGGTGGCTGTATCGTCAGAGTCTTGCCATCCATGTACTAGGTGTCGCAGTGCCTTCTTTGCGTAATAGGTCCACTTAATCATTAGGTCGGGCACACAGCCCTGACGTTGAAAAGAGGTCGTCAGTGAGGGTAGGCCATCGGAACCGAGGTAGTGCTTCGTCTGCCCTCTGTAAAGAACCCCTGGTCCGTATCGTTCGATAGCCACGCTAAGCTCTTCAAGTGTTTCACAATGCAGCTTTTCCATGCCCTCTCCCTTTTCCCTGCTTAGGCTACTCGGCGATCCTACGTCCACATTAGCTTACCTTCATCGACGTTGGGGATCGCCATGGCAAAACTATATCCCTCATCTAGATAACACTCCTAGGAAATCGGCCAGTAGCGGCGAGTAGCGCCTGCTGCAGCCGCCTAAGTCAGGAGGGCCATTCACATCGGCCTTCTAAGCCGCATTGGCGAAATTAAAAGCAAGCTCTCTATGTGCACAAGGACGCGTGTAAAGAAGTGGCCATATACTTTTTTTTCAGGTACGAATACGGTTTGAAAAATGAAATGGCCGGTAAAGGAATCAGTTTCACTTTTCGGAAACGTGACCAAGCCGATTTTGGGCAGGTGGGCAGAGATTCACTTGTCAGGCCTCATTTGGGTATGATTCTCAATCGTGTCGCAATCGACTTCACCACGATGGACTGAAATAAACATAATAATTGATATAAACAAGGACTCGTATGAACGAAGTTTTGCAAGAGTGTTTATCTCACCCGAATGGTGCTCAATTCTATCGTGGTGACCTTCATATACACTCTTATCAAGCGTCCCACGACGTTAATGATATCGATATGAGCCCGGCGGGAATCGTAGCAACTGCAGTGCGGGAGAATTTAGCTCTCATTGCTGTTGCGGATCACAATGAAATTAGTAATGTCCACGCAACAATGGTTGCAGGAATGGAGGCGGGGGTTCTGGTGGTTCCCGCCGTGGAGTTATCAACGCCGGAAGGACATTTGTTATGTTATTTCCCTACGTTAGAAGCTCTACAGCAATTTCACGGCAGGCTGAATCTTGCAGATCGTGGAACTGCAAATAGTAGATGTAGTGACGCGATGTTGGCATGTTTAGATAGCGCTAAATCGTTAGGCGGATTCTGTATACTTGCGCATGTTGATGGTGGCAATGGGCTGGAGTCTAACCGTCCCGGTGGTTCGCCCCACAAAGTCGATATTATTTGTCATTCTGCATTACTCGGTATAGAGCTAAAAAGTGCTGAGTCGCAAATCTCCTACGCGCTAGGCGACCCTGAGCCAGTACGTGTTCAAATTGGTAGCCAGAGGATTGAGAAGTTAGGGTTAGGCGCTAGGCAATATTTAGCGAGGGTGCTGAATTCCGACTCTCATACTTTGAATGTTTTAGGTAGAAATGCGGCACAAGCAAGAAAGTTAACACGTTATAAAATGACAGAGCCCACTTTTCAAGGGTTGCGCCATGCCTTACAAGAATGTGACTCAAGGGTTCGTCTAGAAGATGAAGTTCCTACAGCTACGCCATTTGTATTAGGTGTTTCTATTGATGGTGGTTTTTTAACAGGCCAAAAGATTCATTTTAGTAGCAATCTGAATTGTATAATTGGCGGCCGAGGGTCGGGCAAATCCACTGCATTTGAAGCAGTTCGTTGCCTGACCGGAGCTGAGTCGGAAGCCGAAGTGATTGATTCGGAAGTATGGCCTCAGCAGCTACATCTTTTTTGGCAGGATGAAGCTGGTCAGCGTCATTCTCTTGCTCGACCTATAGGTGGGAGTCTTGAAAATTTGGACGATGCAATGGAGGGCCCTATAAAGTTTGACCTCGATTGTTTCGGTCAAGGTGAAGCGGGAAACGTCAGAGAACAGAGCAGAACCGACCCTCTGGCGTTACTCAAGTATCTTGATAAATTTACGCGTGTTCAAGATGCCCTCGTGGAGGAACAAGCTGCAATAAAATCATTGTCAGATATAAGCGAAAAAATAATAAAAGCTCAAGCTAATGTCGAGCTTATTCCTCAGGCGCAGCGGAATTTGGTGGTGGCCAGACAGCAGTTAGCAGCTTTCGAAGCAGCTCAGGGAAAAGACGTAATAAAGTTGCAGCGAAGTCTGTCCGCTGAAAAGTCTAAGAGAGTAAGCATTAATGAAAAGCTTGTTGAGCTGAAAGCATTGATATCAGAAAATCCTGTTATAGAACTTGTGGGTGCTATCGAAGGCATCGTTCGTGACGGGGGAATCGTTGTCGGTGTGGACGAGGCTAGACGAATAGCTAGCGAATTAGAAAATTTTTCCACTGATACTAGTGCTGCACACCAAACGATATCTGTAGCATACGAAAGCCTTCTACGGTTGGTTTCCGACTCTTTGCAAAGTTGGACGCTTAAAGAGCGACCAATTCGTGATGAGATTGATGTTAAAAGGAATGCTCTGGAAGCGCAGGGTATTAAACTTGATATGGCATACATTTCTAAGCTTGCTACGGAGGAAAGTACTCTTCAGACATACTTAGAAAAGCTGAACAAGTGGGTGCCTTACCTAGAGCAGCTAAAGTCTGAATACTCTGTTGCCCTAAAGCATCGGTGGGCCAGTCGTAAAGTGGTATCTAATTTACGTCAAGCTTACGCAATCAAGGCATCTAGGGCGTTGGATGAGGTTCTCTCTGATCTGAAGGTGAAACTGCAGTATATGGATGGCTGCTATTCTCAAGCGGCTGTTGGAATTATTTCTGGAGCGATGGGTTGGCGAACCTCAAGCCAATCAAAGGCTCGTGCTCTTATTGAAAGCCTTACAGTTCCCGTATTATTGGCCGTTGTATCGAAGCGTGAAGTTTCTAAATTGACCAATGTTGAGGTCAGCCCTGGTATAAAAATGTTTTCTACCAGCGATGCCAATGACATCATTGAGAAGCTCAAAGAACCTTCAGTGAAGTACGCTCTCGAGCAATGCGATATTGATGACGTGCCAAAGCTGACTGTGTCCAGACAGATAGATGATGGTCATGCCACAAAATTCGTGCAACGGGACTTTGCTCAGCTTTCGCTTGGCCAACAGCAGTCAGTTCTTTTGGCCCTAATACTCTCCTCAGATAGCACTCGTCCGCTAATTATTGATCAACCAGAGGATAACTTAGATAGTGAATTTATTGTTCAAACGTTTGTTCCGGTTTTGCGGAGGGCTAAAGAGCGTCGCCAGGTTATAATTGTTACGCATAATGCAAATATTGCAGTATTGGGAGATGCCGAGCAGTTGATTGTCCTTAAAAGCACCAGCGACAAAAGCAAAGTTGTTTCTAGAGGCTCTATCGATGATTCGATAGCTCGTGAGTCTGCGTGCAAGATATTAGAAGGCGCGCGTGAAGCCTTTACGCGTAGAGCAAAAATATACGGTGTTGCACTTTAAAATATTTTTATATGCGGCACGCCACGGCGATCAGAATCGCGAAATGGCGTGTCAGCTATCTATAGCTAGCTTCATGGATAATGATTATGCCGAGTTTTGTATGGGAAAGAGACACAGAGGATGCATGGAATGAACCCTATGAATATGAGGGGCAAGAGCAGTTCCATCGAGAGGCTTTTAAAGTTTTGTTGTTAATAAAGTCTCACTATGCTGAAAAAGATATGCACTTTGATCGAGATGAACAATCTCTCGAAAAAGCAATCTGGCTTATACAAATAGATGCCCTAGAAGCTCTAGTGGACGCCTTGAAATTAACAGAAGAAAAGAGGCATAGAATTGCCTCGCGTCTATTTCGTGACGCGGTAGAGACTATGGATATATCAGCCTACTTTTTTTTGGCTGGTGATAGAGCAAAAAAAGAGCTTGGGAAGTGGTATAGCAATGAAGTAATTCCCCACAGGGTTTTCAGAGAGTTTATAAAAAATTTTAAATGTGAGGGTGAAGCTAAGAACTTAAGTGGCCTATATAGTGACCTCAGCAAGTACACGCATAGGACATACAGCGCTATAACCAAAAGTTATCTGCTCGGCAGAGACAACAAAATTGCCTATGATGGATTTTCCGAAAGCGGCTTTAGAGTGCTTCCCCATGTAATATCTCTTTCATACGCTATAATCGCAGCATTAATCAAAAGATTTATCACGATTGCAGAAAATACCCAGCAAATTGACTCTGCCAAAATTCGAGATATTTGGTCAAAGTCATTAGAGGAAGAGACAATACCAAGACGGTTTGGTCCAGGGCCAGGGCAGTTGCTGAGAAGCGCCCCTATAGAGTTTGAGCTAAAGCTGGATGATGCTAATTGAATTTTCCCAGTTTGGTAGAGGCTTCTAGGGTCTGCTCTATGCCGAAAGCGGTTTTTAATCTTTGCAGTAGAAAGTTACAACTATTGAATCTTCTTTAGGCAGCTGTGAGCTAACTTCGAAATTATTCATTTTGAGTCAAGCGTCGTTATTAAAAAGGGCCCTGCTGGGCCCTTTTTCAGATGAGGCTACCTTAGTTCTTCAGCCATCCCTCGACGACATCAGAGCCGTATTCTACTTTCCAGTCTTTCAAAACTTTATGATTTCCACCCTTGGTTTCTATGACTTCGCCGGTATTCGGGTTCTTATAGATCTTGAGTTTGAGTGGTTTGCGTGTGCTGGCGGCCGGAGCTGCAGTGTAAGCGCTCCATAAACCCCACATTCAAAGCGCTTCGCTGATGTTGGATGCTGTGCTCCCGATTCCCTCAGGAGCCAGCTCGCCATGATGCGACCCGATGCCAAAGTCGAAAAAGTGTATCTGTACCCCAAGCCGGTCGACTTCCGAAAATCCATCGACGGCTTGCCTGCGCTGGTTGAGCTGGACATTAAAGTCGCTGTATTCGACCCCGTGCTTTTCGTCTTCCTCAACAAGCCCCGCAACCGAGTGAAAATTTTATATTGGGAGCGAAACGGCTTCTGTCTTTGGCTCAAACGTCTCGAGTCCGAACGATTCAAAACATCGCCTGACGCCACCGACGAGGCGATCGTTCTGACCGTCCAGGAACTCAACTGGATGCTCGATGGCTTTGACCTCTGGCGCAACCGTCCTCATCAAGTTTTGACGCCGCGATTCGTAGCCTGATTCGGTATAATCCAGGGCATGAATTCCTTGCCCGAAAATCTTCCAGATGATCCCGTTCTGCTCAAGCGAATGCTTGAGCAGATGCTCGACGAGCGTCAGCTGGATAAGGGAAAGATTGTCCGGCTAGAAGAGCAAAATGCCCTGCTGCTTCAGCGCCTGTTCGGACGTAAGTCCGAGCAAACAGCTGATGCGGCAACGCCGCAACTGGCCCTCTTCAATGAAGTAGAAAGCGTCGTCGAGCTTGTGGACGAAGGCTCAGATGAAGAAGTTGTTGCGCCAATCAAGCGCCGCGGCAAACGCAAGCCACTGCCCGCCGATCTGCCGCGCATTGAGATCATTCACGAACTTCCCGAACATGAACTGACGTGCGTCTGCGGCTGCCGCAAACACACGATTGGCGAAGAAGTCAGCGAGCAGCTTGAAATCGTGCCGATGCAGATCCGTGTGATCAAACACGTTCGCAAAGTTTACGGCTGCCGCGACTGCGAGGCGGCGCCGATCACTGCTGACAAGCCGGCCCAACTGATTGAAAAAAGCATAGCCAGCCCAAGTGTTCTGGCGATGCTGCTGACCACCAAGTACGTCGATGGACTACCGCTTCACCGTTTCGAAAAAGTCTTGAGCCGCCATGGCGTGGATATCCCGCGCCAGACCTTGGCACGCTGGGTTATCCAGTGCGGTGAACACTTCCAGCCGCTGCTGAATTTAATGCGCGATAGCCTGTTGGGCGGCAGTGTTATCCACTGCGATGAAACACGGGTACAGGTGTTGAAAGAGCCTGACCGAGACCCAGGCAGCCAGTCCTGGATGTGGGTGCAAACCGGCGGCCCGCCAGATAAACCAGTGATACTTTTTGACTATTCCACCAGCCGCGCGCAGGAGGTACCGACGCGCCTGCTCGAAGGTTATCGCGGCTATCTGATGACCGATGATTACGCCGGTTACAACGCACTGAGCGCGCAAGGTGGGATAGAACGGCTAGGTTGTTGGGCGCATGCTCGTCGCAAGTTTGTTGAAGCCCAAAAAGTACAGCCGAAAGGCAAGACGGGACGTGCGGACATCGCGCTGAACTTGATCAACAAGCTCTATGGCATAGAGCGTGATCTGAAGGATGCATGCGACGGCGATCGTAAAACCGGCCGTCATGATCGGAGTCTGCCAGTGTTGGCTCAGTTAAAAAGCTGGATGGAAAAGACTCAGCCACAAGTTACGTCTCAGAACGCCCTGGGCAAGGCCATCGGTTATCTGGCAAGTAACTGGAAAAAACTGGACCGGTATGTCGAGGAAGGCTATCTGCCAATCGACAATAACGCTGCCGAGCGCGCGATCAGGCCCTTCGTCATCGGAAGAAAGAACTGGTTGTTTAGCGACACTCCCAAAGGCGCGACGGCCAGTGCTCAACTTTACAGCTTGGTCGAGACCGCCAAAGCCAACGGCCAAGAGCCCTATGCGTGGCTGCGCCACGCACTAGAACGGCTGCCAATGGCTACCACGGTTGAAGATTACGAAGCGCTGTTGCCGTGGAACTGCTCGCCGGTGTCGCTCAGCTAAGCGCGTTACCCATCTCGAAGTTGGTGGGGTTTATGGAGCGCTTACGCTGCAGTTTGGCGACGTGCCGTGAAGTGTGGATCCAGCAGATTGATGATTTGCTTTAGGCTGAAGCCATAGTGATCGAGGAGCTTGCGCAGCTTCGTTTCGAACTCGATTTCTTTCTTCAGCCCATCATAAGCTTTCAATACTTCTAATGCCTGAATTTGCTCTGCCAGATGTTTTTCTAGCTGACGATATTCTGCGAGTTTTGACATTTTTTTCCTTTGCTGTGCGAGGTCATGCGTGATTTTTAGAATAGTGTGCTGGTTACAAATTCAGCACTATTTTCGACGATTCAGTTGGCTTTCAATATGTGCCATTTCCGCTTTAATCGCTCTGATGGTTAGCGCTTGTATCTGACTGTTTTTGCCGAAGCGCGCACCGATGGTTTTCAGCAGGGCATTCAGGTGGCTTTGACGAGTTTTGAGCGTGTCAGGCCAGCTCGCGTTGTTCTGTACTGGCTTGGTCATTAAGGTCATCCTTGCGTTGGTCGTGGTTGCTCATGTCTTCAGGCTGTTGCAGTATCGGCAGATCGCCGAGCTGCACTAAGTCTCTCGCGCTATATTGATAAGAGCGGTCGATTAGTTCGTGCCATGTCCATTGCCCATGATTTTCGCCTTGCTCTGGTACAGCCAGTTTCATAAGCCCCACGTGGTCAAGCCCCAGCAGGTTGTAGTTTGCCCACAGCTTTCCGCCTACATCGAACAACGTTTTTGCGGCCTCGTTCCATTTCTCCTCCAGTACGGTCTGCGAGAGCCAGAGGGCGGTGCGTTCTATCCCTTTATGCTTTTCTTGGGCTTCGGCGATGTATTTATCTACGGTGACCAGCTCCTGTTGCAGGGCAGTCATCATCAGTGTTTGCCGACGGTTATGCTCGGCGGCCGCTGTAAGATTCTTCGCGGCCTTTTGTGCGTCGGCGTTGGCGGTCTCCTCGCCTTCGGTGTCGCCCCATGCGACGGCCTGCGCGTACGCAGTGGCTGCGTCCGTTTCGGCTTGACGGGCTTTGGCCATGTCCTCAACTGCCTGTTGTTGGATCTGTGCCAGGCGGGTGCTGAGGCTTTGCCGCTTTTCGTTTAGCTCCTGCTCATCAGCGGTCCAGTTATCCATCACCTCGACGTAACCCGCCATCAGGGAATCGCAATTGGCTAAGTTCTCACGGCGACTGATCTTCCGATTTAGAAGGTCGGCATTGTTGTTGCGCGAATCGAAGTTCCTTTTCAGCTCGTTGTACTTGTCCCGTAATTCGCGTTTCCGATCAGGTTCGATGGGTTCTTCACTTTCCAGCGCGGCCTCAGGGGGCAACAGTTCGGCGTGCAGTCGTTTTGCCTCGGCCAGCAGTTGGTCGCGACGGTCTTTCAGGTCTTGAATCTCGTTCATTTTGTTGTCTCTGTTCAATTCGATTGGGGTTGGTTGAGTGGCTGGCGAGACCGGGAAAAAGCCGGCGCTACCTCGATCAGCAGGCTTGCCGTCAGGCGGCCTTGGCCTCGCTTTCATCCGTTCCTGGAACGGTCTTCACCACATAGCAGCGTTGAGGTCCTAATCCGGGCAGGCGGATCAAGCTATACGCCTTGCCGTCACTTCCCGGCTCAAGCACGCCCCGTTGCAGCAACTCCTTGTTCACCGCACTGATATTCATGCCCTTGAAGATCTCGGCCCTCCAGGCTTCAGGCAGAACGTAGTAGGTGTTGGTGGTGTGCAGGGCGTCGCCCATGCCGTGTTCCATCGTCTTACGAAAGCCCAACCGATCAATCGTGCGTGGGCCGTGTTCATCGATCTTGGCGGCGGCAGATTCCTAGCGGGTAAAGCGGCTTTCTCCAAAGCGCTCGATGACCTGACGCAGCCGCGCCAAAATCGCATCACCTTCGAAGTTACCGGCGCCGCCACGTTCGGCCAGCCACGCATGCAGATACACCCGAGCGGCGGTCGTGGCTGTGCCATCCGGCCAGCCGGTAACACCAAAGGCGGTAGCTAACTCTCCGGCCGCTGCTGCGAGGCCAAAGCGAAGAGCGGCGCGCTGGGCCTGCCCGCAGGCCGACACGGGCAGGTTTTGGGTGATGAACTGCTCAACCATGCGGCGAACGATCACCGACCACCTGAGCATTTCTCCAGGCACGCACAGTGCATGCAAGAAGGCGGTGAGGGGTGTGCCGTAATATTTGGCTACTCGGGCCTTGAGCGCATCGGAGAGGGCGGCTGCATCCTCAAAACCGTTCAGCACATCAAACATGCCGAGCTCTTTGCTCGCGTCCGCAGGCACGGCGAGCATGCGTACCTCCACACCGGCTTTCAGCTCCTTGTTGGCATCCGCCATGTGCTGTGCCAACGTCTTCTCGCCCGTCGAGAGAAACAGCAAGCGCCACTCCTGCACCTGTCGGCCCGCTTGTCCTCGATCATTCGCCCGGGCCTTACCGGTGTCGTTACCGAGCATGTAAACCGTCTCGCCAATAATGCGCGGGTCGCACATGCCGATTTCATCCAGTACCAGGAGATCGTCTGAGTGTGCGGCGGCGATGGACTCCAGGGCGTTATCCGTGGAGCGCCACGAACGCACCAGGCGCGGTCGGCTATAAACCGAGGCAGCAATTTGCAGGTGGGTGGTCTTTCCCCGGAACTGTCGCCGTGGCGATGGAAACCGCCGGAATCATGCGCCAGCAGGTTCAGCGGAGGTTCCGCAAAGTCTGTTCGGGCAGAAGCAAAGCGTTGTCGCTTACAACGCGGGAAGTTACCGGGCGATGGGCGAGGAATGAATAGCCAGAAACAACAAAGCCCGCACGGGGCGGGCTTCTTGGGGTGTTTCGTAGACTGTCTGAGACAGGTCTAGACTGCTATATGGTGCACCCGGCGGGATTCGAACCCACGACCCCTGCCTTCGGAGGGCAGTACTCTATCCAGCTGAGCTACGGATGCTTTGCGGGCGCCATCATACCCATGTCGCCCTTGGGCGTCCATGCTGGTTTTTCCGCGTTGGCAGGTAGGAAAAAGCGCCGCGAAGGCCCTGCGCCGGTGACCGCTGATCACTGCGATGCAACCCGACCTCGCAATGCTGATCAAAAAGCAATGGCAAAGTCGGCGCTTTCGTTCTTTTTTTCGAACAGACTATTGCCCTGTACCCCCATTGATCCTAGGATTCGTTTGAGATTTCAAACGCTTTGTCTCCCGCGCGCTGTTCACCTTACCTTCGCGTGCTGGGGCTGATTTTCCTGACGGCAGCCCACAAGGCGCCTTTCTACAACTCTAATTCGCTCCGCGTGCGCGCGGTGCTGTTAAGGAAAGCCGACATGCAGCTCAAAGATACTCAGTTGTTCCGCCAACAAGCCTTTATCGACGGCGCTTGGGTGGATGCGGACAGCGGTCAAACCATCAAGGTTAATAACCCTGCCACCGGCGAGATTCTCGGCACTGTGCCGAAGATGGGCGCTGCTGAAACGCGCCGCGCCATCGAGGCCGCCGACAAGGCGCTGCCGGCGTGGCGTGCGCTGACGGCCAAGGAGCGCGCGAATAAGCTGCGCCGTTGGTTCGAGCTGTTGATCGAAAACCAGGACGATCTCGGTCGCCTGATGACGCTTGAACAAGGCAAGCCGCTGGCCGAGGCCAAGGGTGAAATTGTTTACGCCGCGTCTTTTATCGAGTGGTTCGCTGAAGAGGCCAAGCGCATCTACGGTGATGTGATTCCTGGCCATCAGCCCGATAAGCGTTTGATCGTGATCAAGCAGCCGATTGGCGTGACGGCGGCGATTACGCCGTGGAACTTCCCGGCCGCGATGATCACGCGTAAAGCTGGCCCGGCGTTGGCTGCCGGTTGCACGATGGTTATCAAACCGGCTTCGCAAACCCCGTTCTCGGCCTTGGCGTTGGTAGAGCTGGCGCACCGTGCCGGCATTCCGAAAGGTGTGCTGAGTGTGGTCACCGGCAGCGCCGGCGACATCGGTGGCGAGCTGACCAGCAACCCGATTGTACGTAAGTTGTCGTTCACCGGCTCGACCGAAATCGGTCGTCAGTTGATGGCTGAATGCGCCAAGGACATCAAGAAAGTCTCGCTGGAATTGGGCGGCAACGCGCCGTTTATCGTGTTCGACGACGCGGACCTGGATAAGGCCGTTGAGGGCGCGATCATCTCCAAGTACCGCAACAACGGCCAGACCTGCGTTTGCGCGAACCGTCTGTATATTCAGGATTCGGTGTACGACGCGTTCGCTGAAAAACTCAAGGTGGCGGTGGCCAAACTCAAGATCGGCAACGGCTTGGAAGACGGCACCACCACGGGCCCGCTGATCGACGAAAAAGCCGTGGCCAAGGTGCAGGAACATATCGCTGATGCCCTGAGCAAAGGCGCCAAGTTGTTGGCCGGTGGCAAGGTGATGGAAGGCAATTTCTTCGAGCCGACCATTTTGGTGGACGTGCCGAAAAACGCTGCCGTGGCCAAGGAAGAGACCTTCGGGCCACTGGCGCCATTGTTCCGTTTCAAAGACGAAGCTGATGTGATCGCGATGGCCAACGACACCGAGTTCGGCCTGGCGTCTTACTTCTATGCCCGCGACCTGGGCCGTGTGTTCCGTGTGGCGGAAGCCCTGGAATACGGCATGGTCGGCGTCAACACCGGGTTGATCTCCAACGAAGTGGCGCCGTTCGGCGGCATCAAGGCGTCTGGCCTTGGCCGTGAAGGCTCCAAGTACGGGATCGAGGATTACCTGGAAATCAAATACCTCTGCCTGAGTATCTAAGCTCGGCAAGGCATGGCTGCAAACGCAGAGGGCACGAGAGCGCTGACCCTTTGCGTGTTTCAAAACGTTATTCGTAGTGGCCGGGAAAGCTGTGGCAGTCGATCATCGCATGCTGCCGTAGTTGCCTCCCCGCCACGTATTCCTTGGACCACGCCACCCGATGAGTGGCGAATGAGGACTTTATGAGCAAGACCAACGCATCCCTGATGAAACGCCGCGAAGCCGCTGTACCGCGCGGTGTTGGCCAGATTCACCCGATCTTCGCTGAATCCGCGAAGAACGCCACCGTGACCGACGTTGAAGGTCGCGAGTTCATCGACTTCGCCGGCGGTATCGCCGTTCTGAACACCGGCCACGTGCACCCCAAAATCATCGCCGCCGTGACCGAGCAACTGAACAAGCTGACCCACACCTGCTTCCAGGTATTGGCCTACGAGCCGTACGTAGAAGTGTGCGAAAAGATCAACGCCAAGGTGCCAGGTGATTTCGTCAAGAAAACCCTGCTGGTCACCACCGGTTCCGAAGCGGTTGAAAACGCGGTGAAAATCGCCCGCGCTGCGACTGGCCGTGCCGGCGTGATCGCGTTCACCGGCGCTTACCATGGCCGCACCATGATGACCCTGGGCCTGACCGGTAAAGTGGTGCCTTACTCGGCGGGCATGGGCTTGATGCCAGGCGGCGTGTTCCGCGCGCTGTACCCGAACGAATTGCACGGTGTGAGCGTCGACGACGCGATCGCCAGCATCGAACGCATCTTCAAGAACGACGCCGAGCCGCGTGACATCGCGGCCATTATCATCGAGCCGGTACAGGGCGAGGGCGGTTTTTACGTCGCGCCTAAAGCCTTCATGAAGCGCCTGCGTGAGCTGTGCGACACGCACGGTATTCTGCTGATCGCCGACGAAGTGCAAACCGGCGCTGGCCGTACCGGTACGTTCTTCGCCATGGAACAGATGGGCGTTGCTGCCGACCTGACCACCTTCGCCAAGTCCATCGCTGGCGGCTTCCCGCTGGCCGGTGTGTGCGGCAAGGCTGAATACATGGACGCCATCGCGCCAGGCGGCCTGGGCGGCACTTACGCCGGTAGCCCGATTGCGTGCGCGGCGGCTTTGGCGGTGATGGAAGTGTTTGAAGAAGAGCACTTGTTGGACCGCTGCAAAGCCGTCGGCGAGCGTTTGGTGACCGGCCTGAAAGCTATCCAGGCCAAGTACCCGGTGATCGGCGAAGTGCGTGCCTTGGGCGCGATGATCGCGCTGGAGCTGTTCGAAGATGGCGACAGCCACAAGCCGAACGCTGCTGCCGTGGCGGCCGTGGTCGCCAAGGCGCGCGACAAGGGCCTGATCCTGCTGTCTTGCGGCACTTACGGCAACGTGTTGCGTGTATTGGTGCCGCTGACCTCGCCGGACGAGCAGTTGGACAAAGGTTTGGCGATCATTGAAGAGTGCTTCTCTGAGCTGTAAGCAGAGGCTGACTTGATCGACAGAAAAAACCCGCTTCGGCGGGTTTTTTTGTGCCTGGCGTTGCGCATTCCTGGCTGGTTGGTTGTGCGCAGGCAGCCTGATTGGTGTTTTTTGTGGGAGCGGGCTTGCTCGCGATGCAGGCCCTTGGGACCATCAGGCATCGGGGGTTGAGCCCATCGGGAGCAACCCCGCTCCCACAGTTGACTGCATTTCAACAGTGACTCAACGAGTGAGCGCTTTAACTGGCGATCACGCGGTTTTTGCCTTGGCGCTTGGCCTCGTACATGGCCACATCCGCCCGAGCGAACAGCACGTCCAGCGTTGAGTCATCTTCGCGCAGGTTGGAGAGGCCTTGGCTGACGGTCACGGTAAACGCGCGGCCTTCGTAGTTGAAACTCAGTGCCTGAATCTCCTTGCCCAGCCGCTCGGCCACTTGCAATGCCATCGCCGGCGGGCAACCGGGCAGCACGGCGGCGAACTCTTCGCCGCCAATGCGCCCGAACAGGTCGCCACGGCGCAATACGCCGCGACCGCTCTCGGCGATACGCCGCAACACCTGATCACCCTCCAGGTGGCCGTAGGTGTCGTTGACCTCCTTGAAGTCATCGATGTCCAGCAACAGGAACGCCAGCGGCGCGCCTTGGGCGCAGGCGCTGTCGAACGCCTGGTTGGCGCATTCGAAAAAGTGCCTGCGGTTGCTGCTTTGGGTCAGCACGTCGGTGGTCGCCAGACGGTGCAGTTCCAGTTCCATCTGTTTCTTTTCGGTGATGTCTTCAGCCATGCCGACCACGATCACCGGCTCGCCGGGTTCGACTTGCTGGTTGATATAGCATTTGTCACTCAGCCAGCGAATCTGCCCGTCGGCGGTGATGATGCGGTACTCGCGGTCTTCCACGGCGCCTTGCTCCAGGACCCGGGCGAGGCTTTGTTCGGCGTAGTCGAGGTCTTCGGGATGGATGCTGTTGCGCCATTCGCGATGATCGCCCAGCAACATACCCGATGAACGGCCAAATACCCGCTCATAAGCCGGGCTGACATACAGCACGCGGCGGGTTTCCCAATCAATTGCCCATAGCACGGCATTCACACTGACCAGCAGTGAACTGAGCAGTTGTTCGCGCTCGCTCAGCCGCTCGACTTCGCCCTGGGCGTGCATCAGCGCCAGCAGGGTAGCTGCCGCCGAACGGGGTGTTTCAGCCGTCGGGGTATCGGGCAGGTAGGGCTTTTCGTGAACCATCGGCACAACTCTCTCTGGGCGCGCCGCAGGATGGAGCAGCGGTCACTACAAGGGCCACCATGATGGCGAAGTGTTCATTGAGAGAGGGTAAATGCGGTGAAGTTCCGTGAATGGGGTGACTAAGAACTGACGTCAGAAAGCGGTGACAAAGCGAAATTTGGGGTTCGCGAGGGGGCTGGGGCGGTAGTTTATGCGGGGTTTTTTAATGAACCTGGGTGTTGGGTTTCAGGGGCGCTACGCGCCCCAACGCAGGCAAGCCCGCTCGCCACAGAAAGCCCATTCACCACGGGAAGCCCGAGCCTTCCATTCGGGCTGTGAATACCCGCTTATAACGCCGCGGGGCGCAGCGAGTAGGTCTTCAATTGGTGCGCAAAGTCGCGCAGCGATTGAATGCCGCTCGCCTCGGCCTCATGCACCCACTCCTTGATCGCGGCCAGCATATCGTGGCCGTTGGAGCTGGTTTTGAGCCAGATCTGTTGCAACGCCAGGCGCTTCTCGTAGATCACTTTCAGGGCGTGGCTGTGTTCCAGCAGGCTTTGGATGCGCAGGTGGTGGCGGTCATCCAGCAGGCTGGTTTCACGCGACAGCAGGCGCTTGGCACGGTGGAATT
Organism: Pseudomonas sp. ICMP 460; assembly: GCF_002723595.1. Classification (NCBI taxonomy): domain Bacteria; kingdom Pseudomonadati; phylum Pseudomonadota; class Gammaproteobacteria; order Pseudomonadales; family Pseudomonadaceae; genus Pseudomonas; species Pseudomonas sp. ICMP 460. Next base: position 48,647 of record NZ_LKBR01000023.1, on the reverse strand, counting down.
GGTGGCGCACCGAATGATCGACCTTCGCAAGCTCTTGCTTGACCAGCGGGCCGATCACCAACTTGCGGTACTGGGCCATGATCTGGAAGCGGTTGTTGAGGATCGCCATGGCGGTGTCCATGTCCAGGTGGCCCTTGCCCTCTACGCGGTGCGCGATAGGCGCCACGCGCTGCACTTTGGCCAGGCGCAGGAAGCTGAACACTTTGATCCACGCCCAGCCGAGGTCGAACTCCCACTTTTTCACCGACAGCTTGGCCGAGTTGGGGTAGGTGTGGTGATTGTTGTGCAGCTCTTCGCCGCCAACGATGATGCCCCACGGCACCAGGTTGGTCGCCGCGTCGCGGCATTCGAAGTTGCGGTAGCCCACGGCGTGCCCCAGGCCGTTGATGACACCGGCGGCCCAGAAGGGAATCCACATCATTTGGATCGCCCAGATGGTGATGCCGATGGTGCCGAACAGCAACACGTCGATCACGCCCATGATCGCCACGCCCAGCAGCGGGTAAGGCGTGTAGACGTTGCGTTCGATCCAGTCGTCCGGGCAGTTCTTGCCGTAGATGCGCAAGGTCTCGGGGTTCTCCGCCTCGGTGCGATAAAGCTCGGCACCTTTGCGCAGTACCGTGGACAAACCTTTTATGACCGGGCTGTGCGGGTCATCGACGGTTTCGCATTTGGCGTGGTGTTTGCGGTGGATAGCGGTCCACTCGCGGGTGTTCTGCGCCGTGGTCAGCCACAGCCAGAAGCGGAAGAAGTGTTTCAGGCCGGCATTCAGCTCCAACGAGCGATGGGCTGAATATCGGTGCAGATAGACCGTGACCCCAATGATGGTCACGTGGGTCATCAACAACGTGACTGCAACCAGTTGCCAGGCTGACAGGTCAAGAAAACCGTTGTACCACATAGGCTGTATGGCCCTCTGATAAAGTAAAAAACAGCTCACGCATTATCACTAAGCCTACAAAGAAAACCAGCCGCTCTTTCAGATAGGAGTGACCGGATGTTTCTTATTCTATAATCCGCAGTCTTTGTAGGGCGATTTTGTTTTTTGGGTAAGGATTACTGACTATATGCTGTTTTCGTACCGAGGTGCCTTGGGAGTGGGGCTGGCATACCTGCTGGTTTCCATCGTGTGGCTTCAGCTCGGCAACCACTTATTGATCAAGTTTCTCGATGACCCACGAGATCTGGGGCACTGGCGTGAGGTGCTCGGGTATGTGTGGGTGGCGCTCAGCGCGCTGGCCATTTACCTGATATGTGCGCGTTCTGCCCGCACCCATCAGCTGCAGCAGCCTCTTCAGGAAAACCGCGAGCGTTTGCGCCAAGCTGCTGCCGTATTCGATTGCACGCGGGAAGGCGTGCTGGTCACCGACGCGCAGGGGCTGATCGTGCACGTCAACCGGGCCTTTATGGAGATAACCGGCTATAGCCGCGAAGACGTAATGGGCGAGCAACCGAGCCTGTTGAAATCCGGGCACCACCCGTCGAATTTTTATCAGCAAATGTTTCAGGCCCTGGAGCGCACGGGTGAATGGAGCGGTGAAATCTGGAACCGGCGCAAAAGTGGTGAAATTTATCCACAGTGGCAAACCATCCGTGTGATCCCGGATGACCAGGGCGAGGCGAGTCATTACGTCGCGGTGTTTTCCGACATCAGTGCCATCAAGGATTCCCAGCACGAACTGGCGCACCTCGCCCACCACGACCCGCTGACCGACCTGCCCAACCGCCTGTTGTTCACCGACCGCGCCGAGCAGGCGTTGGCCTCGGCGCAAGTGCACAAGCGCGGCTGTGCCTTGCTGCTGCTGGACCTGGACCACTTCAAGATCATCAACGACAGCCTCGGCCATAACGTCGGCGACCAGTTGCTCAAAGCGGTGGGCGAGCGGCTTAAAGGCCTGTTCGGCCCCGGCGTGACCCTGGCGCGCCTCGGTGGGGATGAGTTCGCCGTACTGGCAGAAAGTTGTTCACAGGTGGTGCAGGCCGCCGCGTTGGCGCAACGCATGCTCGATGCCATGCAGCAGCCCTTTATATTTGACGGCCACCAGCTGTTTATCAGTGCCAGCCTCGGCATCAGCCTGTTCCCGAGCGACGCGCTGAGCGCCGAACAGTTGCTGCGCAATGCCGATTCCGCGCTGTTCAAGGCCAAGAGCGCCGGCCGCGAAAGCTACGCCCTGTATACCGAAGAGCTGACCGCGCATGCGCAGAATCGCGTCGAAGTGGCCAGCGAGTTACGCCGTGCCCTTGATCAGCAAGAACTGCGCGTCTACTACCAACCGGTGCACGACCTGCACGGTGGCCGCCTGATCGGCGTCGAAGCCCTGGTGCGCTGGGAGCACCCGGAGCGTGGCATGGTGCCGCCGGGCGACTTCATCCCCATCGCCGAACGTACCGGGCTGATTGCCGACATTGACGCCTGGGTCATGGGCCAGGCCTGCCGCCAGATGTGCGAATGGCTGGCGGGCGGCGCGCCGCTGAGCTTTATCGCGGTTAACGTCTCCAGCCGCTTGTTTGCGCGGCGCGAGCTGTACCAGCAAGTGGCTCAGGTGCTGCACACCACCGGCCTGGACCCTGCGTTCCTTGAGCTGGAAGTGACCGAAAGCGCAGTGATGGACGACCCCGAAGTGGCCCTTGAACAGTTGCACCGTTTGCGCGAACTGGGCCTGCAACTGGCGATCGACGACTTTGGCACCGGTTATTCCTCGCTGCTGCGCCTCAAGCGCTTGCCGGTGCAAAAGCTCAAGATCGACCAGGGTTTTGTCGCCGGGTTGCCGTGGGATGAAGACGACGCGGCGATTGTGCGCGTGGTCATCGCCTTGGCAAAAAGCATGGGCATGCAGGTGCACGCCGAAGGCATCGAGCAAGTCGAGCAGGCGCGGTTTCTGTTGGATCAGGCATGCGATATGGGCCAAGGGTATTGGTTCGGGCGCCCAATGCCGGCGCATCAGATTGACTGGTCACGTGCGCCAGCCATTCGATAGGCAACACCGGGCCACTGTGGGCGAGGGCTTGCTCCCACAGTGGAGCTACTCCAGCGTTACTGTTGGCGCTGCTGGCAAAAATCCCCTCGCAACCCCACAGCCAGCCAGAAAATTCTTTCTGGTTATATAAACATTCTTAAATAGTATTTTTAAGAATATCCGCGCTTATCTACTATCGCCCTACGCCGCAAGCAGTGCCGCCACTGCGAGGCACTATTCATTTCAGGAGCGAGACCATGAGCGCATCTCTACGTAGCGTCGACGGCCAGGACGAAGCAGCCATTTTGCGTGAGATCCAGAGCGCCTTGCGCGACCTGCGGTTTGGCGCGGTGGAAATCACAGTGCACAACGCCCAAGTCGTACAAATCGAACGCAAAGAAAAATTCCGTTTGCAGAACCCCGGCAACAAACCGGCTTAAGCGACACCGGCGATTCGCATGCCAGACCCGCAACTATAAGAAAAAGCCAACACCCCAGAATTTCAGGAGCCTTCTATGTCGTCGATTCGCCGTTACGCCCTGGCCGCACTGGCCAGTGCTGTGTTTGCAGGTTCCGCCGTTGCCAAGGACTACGAGTTGCTCAACGTCTCGTACGACCCTACCCGTGAGCTGTACCAGGACTACAACGCTGAGTTCACCAACTTCTGGAAGCAGTCCCACCCCGGTGACAACGTCAAGATCCAGCAATCTCACGGTGGTTCGGGCAAGCAGGGCCGGGCAGTCATCGACGGCCTGCGCGCCGACGTAGTGACGTTGGCCCTGGCCGGTGACATCGACGAAATCGCCAAGCTGGGCAAAACCCTGCCGGAAAACTGGCAAACCCGCCTGCCGGACGCCAGCACCCCGTACACCTCGACCATCGTGTTCCTGGTGCGCAAGGGCAATCCTAAAGGCATCAAGGACTGGGGCGACCTGATCAAAAAAGACGTGTCGGTGATCACCCCGAACCCGAAAACCTCCGGCGGCGCCCGCTGGAACTTCCTCGCCGCCTGGGCCTACGGCCTGAAAGCCGGTGGCAGCGAAGCGAAGGCGCAGGAATACGTTCAAGCACTGTTCAAGCACGTGCCGATCCTCGACACCGGCGCGCGCGGTTCAACCATCACCTTCGTCAACAACGGTCAGGGCGACGTGTTGCTGGCGTGGGAAAACGAAGCGTTCCTGGCGCTGAAAGAAGACGGCGGCGCCGACAAGTTCGACATCGTGGTGCCTTCGCTGTCGATCCTCGCGGAGCCGCCGGTGGCCGTGGTCGACAAGAACGCCGAGAAAAAGGGCAACACCGAGATCGCGACCGAATACCTCAAGCACCTGTACAGCCCGGCTGGCCAGGAGATTGCGGCGAAAAACTTCTACCGCCCACGCGATGCAGCAGTGGCCGCCAAATACGCTCAACAGTTCCCGAAACTGGACCTGGTGACTATCGACAAAGACTTCGGCGGCTGGAAAACTGCCCAACCGAAATTCTTCAATGACGGTGGCGTGTTCGACCAGATCTACACGGCGCAGTAAGCAACACTGCTGGCAGGAGCAAGTTTTCTGTGTGACGCACTCACTGTGGCGAGGGGGCTTGCTGCCGTTGGCGTGCGAAGCGCTCCCAAACCGGTACCCGGGATGCGCCTGATGCCTCTGGGTCGCCTGGTTTTGGGGCCGCTTCGCAACCCAACGGGAGCAAGCCCCCTCGCCACAGTGAGCTAACCTTTGCAGGTGCGGCGCGCTCTTACAGTGGTCTCTACCCCGTTAACCAAGGACTCTTATGTCGCGTCGTATTTCCCCCGTCATACCCGGCTTCGGGCTGACGCTGGGCTACACCGTCGTGTACCTCAGCCTGATTGTGCTCATCCCGCTGGCGGCGATGTTTGTACACGCCGCCCAACTCACTTGGGATCAGTTCTGGAACATCATCTCGGCACCGCGCGTGCTGGCGGCGTTGAAACTGAGTTTCAGCACCGCGCTTTACGCGGCGCTGATCAACGGCGTTATCGGTACGCTGCTGGCGTGGGTGCTGGTGCGCTACACCTTCCCCGGCCGCAAGATCATCGATGCGATGATTGACCTGCCGTTCGCCCTGCCCACCGCTGTCGCCGGTATCGCACTGACGGCGCTGTACACGCCCAACGGCCTGGTTGGCCAATTCGCCGCAGACCTCGGCTTCAAGATCGCCTACACGCCGCTGGGCATCACCCTGGCACTGACCTTCGTCACGCTGCCGTTCGTGGTGCGCACGGTGCAGCCGGTACTCGCTGACATCCCCCGCGAAATCGAAGAAGCCGCCGCCTGCCTGGGCGCCAAGCCGTTGCAGGTGTTCCGCTACATCCTCGTGCCCGCGTTGTTGCCGGCTTGGTTGACCGGTTTCGCGCTGGCGTTTGCGCGTGGCGTCGGTGAGTACGGCTCGGTGATTTTCATCGCCGGCAACATGCCGATGAAAACCGAGATTTTGCCGCTGCTGATCATGGTCAAGCTCGACCAATACGACTACCGCGGTGCCACGTCGATTGGCGTGCTGATGCTGGTGGTTTCCTTTGTTTTGCTGCTGCTGATCAACTTGTTGCAGCGGCGTATCGAACGTCCATAAGGAGGCGCGGAACATGTCCCAATCGTCTATTTCCGCCGCGTCCTCGGCCAACGCTGCCCGCCGTGGCAGTGCAGTGTCGCGCCGCATCCTGATTGGCCTTGGCTGGCTGGTGTTTTTCCTGTTTTTGCTGCTGCCGTTGTTTATCGTGGTGTCCCAAGGTTTGAAGAATGGCCTCGGCGCGTTCTTCACCGCGATCCTGGAGCCCGACGCGCTGTCAGCCCTCAAGCTCACGGTGATCGCCGTGGCGATTTCGGTGCCGCTCAACGTGGTGTTCGGCGTCAGCGCCGCCTGGTGCGTCAGCAAGTACTCGTTCCGTGGCAAGAGCATTTTGGTGACGCTGATCGACCTGCCGTTCTCGGTGTCGCCGGTGATCGCGGGCCTGGTCTACGTGCTGATGTTCGGTGCGCAGGGCTTCTTTGGCCCGTGGCTGCAAGAGCATGACATTCAGATCGTGTTTGCGTTGCCGGGCATCGTGCTGGCGACCATCTTCGTCACCGTGCCGTTCGTGGCGCGTGAACTGATCCCGCTGATGCAAGAGCAGGGCACCCAGGAAGAAGAGGCCGCGCGGCTGCTGGGCGCGAATGGCTGGCAGATGTTCTGGTACGTGACCGTGCCGAACATCAAGTGGGGTTTGATCTATGGCGTGGTGCTGTGTACGGCACGCGCCATGGGCGAGTTCGGCGCGGTGTCGGTGGTTTCCGGGCACATTCGCGGCGTGACCAACACGCTGCCGCTGCATGTCGAGATCCTCTACAACGAATACAACCATGTCGCCGCGTTTGCTGTCGCGAGCCTGTTGCTGATCCTGGCGCTCTTCATCCTGCTGCTCAAGCAGTGGAGCGAGAACCGTATCAACCGCCTGCGCAAAAGCGCCGGTGAGGAATAAGTCATGTCGATCGAAGTCCGTAATGTCAGCAAGAATTTCAACGCCTTCAAGGCCCTGAACAGCATCAATCTGGACATCCAGAGTGGCGAGCTGGTGGCGTTGCTCGGCCCGTCCGGCTGCGGCAAAACCACCTTGCTGCGCATCATCGCTGGCCTGGAAACCCCGGATGACGGCAGCATTGTGTTCCATGGCGAAGACGTGTCCGGCCATGACGTGCGTGATCGCAACGTCGGTTTCGTGTTCCAGCACTACGCGCTGTTCCGCCACATGACCGTGTTCGACAACGTGGCTTTCGGCTTGCGCATGAAGCCGAAAAACCAGCGCCCGAGCGAAAGCCAGATCGCGGTAAAAGTCCACGAACTGCTGAACATGGTGCAGCTCGACTGGTTGTCTGATCGCTACCCGGAGCAACTGTCCGGTGGTCAACGCCAGCGTATCGCCCTGGCCCGCGCGCTGGCGGTAGAGCCCAAAGTGCTGCTGCTGGATGAGCCGTTCGGCGCGCTGGATGCCAAGGTGCGTAAAGAGCTGCGCCGCTGGCTGGCGCGCCTGCACGAAGACATCAACTTGACCTCGGTATTCGTGACCCACGACCAGGAAGAGGCCATGGAGGTTGCCGACCGTATCGTGGTGATGAACAAGGGCGTGATCGAGCAAATCGGCTCACCGGGCGACGTCTACGAAAACCCGGCCAGCGACTTTGTGTACCACTTCCTCGGTGACTCCAACCGCCTGCATTTGGGCGAAGACCAGCACCTATTGTTCCGCCCTCACGAAGTGTCGCTGTCGCGCCATGAGCTGGAGGACCACCACGCGGCTGAAGTGCGCGACATTCGCCCGCTGGGCGCCACGACCCGCGTGACCCTGAAGGTCGAAGGCCAGAGTGAGCTGATTGAAGCCGAAGTGGTGAAAGACCACGACAGCCTGACCGGCCTGGCGCGCGGTGAAACGCTCTTCTTCAAACCCAAGGTGTGGCAAAAAGCCTGAACCCACTGCACAACCTGCGTGGGAATGGGCTTTTGTAGCAGGGGGCTTGCTCCCGATAGCGGTGTATCAGTTGATACAACGGGTACTGATTTACCGCCATCGGGAGCAAGCCCCCTCCCACATTTCAGACCGGTTTAGCCCTTGGATCATGGCGCGTTACCGGCCCGCAACGGGCTTCTATCTGCTGCTTCAGGCCCTGCCGCAATCCCAGCAAAAACGCCAATTCCGCCACCACAAACAACGGCCCGACGATCAGCCCCGACACGTCATCTATAAAGGCAGGCTTCTTGCCCTCGTAATAGTGGCCGACAAACTGAATCACCCAGCCCACCACAAACAGGCCGATGCCGCTGCTGAGCCACACCAGCGTGCTTTGCGCTGCCAGCACATGCCCGACCCACACCGACAACCCCATCAACAGCGTCATCAGCACGCCGAGCGCTCGTTCCAGGCGCAGGTAAAACCATGCCGAACACAGCGCCACAATCACCGCCGGCGACAGCCATAACCCGCCCAGCGCCCATTCGGGGCGTGACAGCAGCACTGCTACGGCGACCACAATCAGCGGGATGCCGATAAAGTGGCTGGCGATATTGCGTGGGTCGCGGTGGTACGCGGCGTATTGACTGAGGTGGTCGACGAGGCTTTTCATTGTTGTTCCTCCTGTAGGATGCTTGATCATGCCCTGCCAGCCTGCGCCTGACTGTCAGGTGGGCGACAATCTTCGGAGTGCTCATGATTGCGGCTAAATGGTACGCCCAACTGGCCAGCGGGCATTGGTTCAGCCACTTGTCTGCCGAGCTTCAGGATAGCCTGTTGGCCGCGGCGCGCCTGCAGGTGCTGACGGCGGGGCAGGCGCTGTTCAAGCGTGGCGATTGCCCGTGCGGGGTGTACGCGGTATTGCAGGGCACCGTGCGTATCAGCGCGGTCAGCGCACAGGGCAAGGAAGCGGTGTTGAGCCTGGTTGAGCCGCCTCACTGGTTCGGTGAAATCTGCCTGTTCGACGGTTTGCCGCGTACCCACGACGCAATGGCCGTCGGCGCTTGCACGCTGTTGCAAGTGCCGCAGTCGGCGCTGCTCAAAATACTCGACAACCGCCCGGTCTATTGGCGGGACATGGCCTTGCTGATGAGCCACAAGTTGCGCCTGTCGTTGATCAACATCGAGCAGATGAGCCTGATGCCTGCAGCCCAGCGGCTTGCCCACCGTTTGTTGATGATCGCCGAAGGCTACGGCGAAACAACCCCGGCGCGGCGCGTGTTGCAACTGCCCCAGGAGGACCTGGCCGCGATGCTCGGCGTGTCGCGCCAAACCACCAATGCCTTGCTCAAAGCGTTGCAGCAGCAGGGCATTGTCGACTTGAGTTATGGCGCAATTGAAGTGCTCGATTTACCGCGCCTGCGTGCTGCCGCAGGCGCCGCTTGAACTAGGAGCCGCGATAGGTCGAGAAGCCGTAAGGGCTCAGCAGCAGCGGGATGTGGTAATGCTGGTCGGCCTGTTTGACCTGAAAAATCACCGGCACTTCTGGAAAGAACGTTTCGCGGTTGGCCTTCTTGTAGTAATCGCCGGTCTTGAACACCACGCGATACTCACCGGGGCTCATGCTGCGGTCGGCCGGGAACAGTTCGGCGATGCGCCCCTGTTGGTTGGTCACACCTTGGGACAGCGGCTGCCATTGGTCGCCCACCTGTTGTTCCAGGGTGACGCTGACACCGGCAGACGGCAGGCCATTCTCCAGGTTCAACACGTGCACGCTCAGCGGGTTGCCGGCGGCCATGGCCAGGTTGCACAGGCCGCTCAGGCTGAGGGCGGCGAGGGTCATGCTTAGCGTTTTCATCGAAGTCTCCATTAAACAAAGGGATCAGAGGGTGATTTTCAGGCCGATTTGCTCGGCGGCCTGCACCGCGCACGCCTCGTCCTGCGCCGCGCCGCCGGCACCGGCGATGCCCAGGGCACCGACCAGTTCTGCGCCTTCAAATAACGGCACGCCACCACCGAGCAACAGCAATTGGGGCAAGCTGTTAAGGTTGGTTGCCTCGGGGTTATTGCGGGCGCGCTCGGCGAACAAGCGGGTTGCGGTTTTTGTCGACAGCGCCGTGTACGCCTTGCGCTGGCTGGCGTCGCTGTTGTGAGGGCCGACGCCATCGGCCCGCAGGCTCAGCAACAGGTTGCCGCCACGGTCGAGTACGGTCAGCGCCGCGCTGCAATGGGCCAGCCCGGCGTCGGCGAGTTGTTGCGCGGTGTGCAAATTCAAGTCGGCGTGGCGCGGCAATTGCGGCGCTGCCAGGGCGACGTTGCTGAGGCCAAGGCTCAGGCATAAAGCAATGCGAAACATGGTGAAACCTCCAAACGGCAGGCGGCCACGTTAGCCAGTGAACGGCGTCAAAAGCCGAACAATTCAATGACAGGTTTGTAATCAAACCAAGAGGTAGGGCATGCAGGTGTTGTTAGTGGAAGACCAGCCGCAACTGGCGCGGCGCATGGCTCAGGGTTTGAGCGAGGCCGGCTTTGCGGTAGAAGTGGCGGCCAATGGCATGGCGGCGCTGCGGTTTGTTGAAAGCAACGAGTACGACCTGGTGATTCTGGATGTGATGTTGCCGGGCCTGAATGCCTGGAAGTTGCAGCAGGCGATTCGATTGAAGGGCGACACGCCGCTGTTGTTTTTGACCACGCCGGACGGGATTGAAGACCGGTTGCGTGGGCTGGAATTGCACGAAGACGATTATTTGCTCAAGCCATTTGAGGACAAGGTATTGGTGGCGCGCGTGAGGAAGCTTTTACGCCGCGATCGTGGGCGCTGATCACGGTTGTAGTGCCTGAGCCACCGCTATCGGGAGCAAGCCCCCTCCCACATGTTTGACCTGTGAATATATTTCAAATGTCGGAAGGGCTTGCTCCCGATGAGGCCCTCACAGCTACCGTAACCCATCCCGAAACTGCCCCGGCGTCATCCCCGTCCAGCGCTTGAACGCGCGGTTAAAGCTGCTGGTATCGGCGAACCCGAGCAAATGGCTGATTTCAGCCAATGAACACTGCGGGTCGCGCAGGTGCAACAGCGCCAGGTTTTCCCGGCACTCATTGAGCAACGCATCAAACCGGCAACCCTCATCCGCCAGATGCCGCTGCAAACTGCGCAGGCTCAAATGCAACGCCTGGGCGATCCGCTCGGCACTCGGTTCACCGTCCGGCAATTGCGCTTCAATGGCTGCGCGCACCTTGCGCTCCCAGGTCAGCGGTTGCAGTTGAGCGAGGGTGCGCTTGAGCACGGTCTCGTTGTGTTCAGCCAACTCCGGGTTGGCGTCATCCAAATGGCTGTCGAAGTCGTGTGCGGCAAACTCCAGGCGGTCTTCTTCAGCGCCAAAGAATACCGGCGCGCGAAATACCGTGTGCCACGGCGTCGGATCATCAGGCTCTGGCCGCCGCAAATACACCGCCAGCGGTGCGTAGGCCCGGCCCAAACGGTTGCGGCAGGTACGCACATAGATCGCCGCAAACGCATCAATCGCTTCCAGCGCCGGTGCCGGGTTGCCCGGCGGTTGCAGTAAGCGAAAGTGGTAACGCTCGCCCTCCCGGCTCAGCTCCAGCGTCAGCGCATCGCTGACCACCTGGTGATAACGCACGATGCGCTCGAACACCTCGCGCAAACTGCCGCTGGCCACCAGCGCATAACCCAACGCATGAAAGGTGGTGGGGCTGACAAACCGCGACACCCGCAGGCCGATCGCCGGGTCGCCGCTGGCCTGCACCGCCAGTTCCCACAGGCGCGTGGTCGCCGACAGCGGGTAGCGCGCGTTGGGGTCGTCCATCTGCTGCGGGTCGAGCCCGGCCTGTGCGCACAGCGCGGCGCTGTCGAGGCCCAAGGCATCAAGCTGCTTGCGCAGGGCGCGGGTCCAACTGGCGAGTGAGGTGGGTTCGGTCATGGCGATTGGCGCTTGCGGTCAACAGGTTGGCGTGTGGGGCTGGTGCCCTGGCGCACCGCTTGGGCCAGGATGCATCTATCACTGCACAAGAGGATGGGAGCATGGACGGTACTTCTGCAAGTCCCCAACAGATGAACGCACACCAGCGCTCGGCGCGCATTCGCGAAGTGGTGCTCGCCGAAGGCGTTAGATTGCGCCAGCAACACCCGTGGTTGCAGCATCAGGACGCGCTGGGCGTGGGCATCCTCGCTTTTGCGCTGCTCGGCATGCTCGGCTCGGCGGCGCTCTACATCACCGGTTATATGGCCTGGTGGGTGTGCCTGCTGCTGAACGCTTTTCTTGCCTCACTGACGCACGAACTGGAACACGACCTGATCCACAGTATGTATTTTCGCAAACAGCGCCTGCCGCACAACCTGATGATGGGCCTGGTGTGGCTGGCGCGGCCGAGCACGATCAACCCGTGGGTACGCAGGCACCTGCACCTTAACCACCACAAATTTTCCGGCACCGAAGCCGATATGGAAGAGCGCGCCATCACCAACGGTGAACCCTGGGGTTTTGCGCGGTTGCTGATGGTCGGCGATAACGTGATGTCGGCGCTCATCCGCGTGCTGCGCGCCAAAACGTGGGGCCACAAATTCAAGATTCTCAAGCGCGCGTTGCTGGTGTACGCACCGCTGGCGTTGCTGCATTGGGGCGCGTGGTATGTGTTCCTGGGCTTTCACGCGGCGAATGGTGTCTCGATGCTTATGGGCACATCCATCGACTGGTCGGCCAGCACCTTACAGGTCATGCAGGTGATCGATATCGCCGCCGTGGTGATCATCGGCCCCAACGTGCTGCGCACCTTTTGCCTGCACTTTGTCAGCTCCAACATGCACTACTACGGTGATGTGGAGCTGGGCAATGTGATCCAGCAAACCCAAGTATTGAACCCCTGGTGGATGTGGCCGTTGCAAGCGTTCTGCTTCAACTTCGGCAGCACCCACGGCATCCATCACTTTGTGGTCAAAGAGCCGTTTTACATCCGCCAGATGACCGCCAGGGTGGCGCATAAAGTCATGGCCGAGATGGGCGTGCGCTTCAATGATTTCGGCACCTTTGCACGCGCCAATCGGCTGCAGCCGCAGGTATAGGTGCAGCTTGTGTGGCGAGCGCGGCTATTGTGGCCAGCGGGTTTGCTCGCGTTGGGCTGCGTAGCAGCCCCTGTCATCAACAATGCATGGCTTCAGGCACTCCTCAGCGCCTGGTTTTCCACCGCCAGCAGGCTCTCGATCAACGCCTTCGCCGCAGCCGACAGGCGATCCCCCGCCCGGCTGATCACCCCGCAGCGGTTGTTCAAACTGTCCAGTGCAGGCGGCAGATTGCGCCAATGCAACACGCGCAACTCGCCGCCGCCGAACGCCTGGGCAAAGGCCTCTTCGGACCCCAGCCCGATAGCGTTCGACTGCTGCACCACGCTAGCCAGCGCAGCAAACAGCTCAAGCTCGATAGCCGGCGCAAAGTCGATGCGCCCGCTGAGGTTGGCGAGTATTTTTCGAATGCCGGGTGCGATCAACGGGGTTGCCAGCGGGTAGTCGAACAAGTCGTTGGTGGACAGGCTGTCCTTGGCCAGCAGCGGGTGCCCGTCGCGGCAGAAAAACACCGTGCGGCGGGGCGTCAAGGCTTGGGTCTGGAAATTGGGGTCAGCTTCGAAGTGACGCACATCGGCGATAAAAAACTCGATCTCTTCACGGTTCAGGCTGCGGCCGAGTCTTTCCCAGTTATCGACCTGCAAGCGGCTGCGTACCTTGGGGTAGGCGGTCACAAATCGCGCGATTGCCTGCGGCACCAAGTGCACTGCCGCCACCGCATCGCTGCCAAAACGCACCTCGCCAGCGTCAAGTTTGGTCATGCGCGTAACTTCATGGCTCAACAATGCCGCACCTTGCACAAGGCTCAACGCGTGCTGCAACACCACCTGGCCTTCCGGTGTCGGGCGCAGGTCTTTATTGGCGCGGTCAACCAGCACGCACCCCAGCTCCTGCTCCAGCCCCTGAATGCTGCGGCTGAAGGCCGGCTGAGTGATGCCCATGGCATCCGCGGCGCGCACAAAACTGCGATGCTCGTTGAGCGCGATGAGATAGCGCAGTTGGCGAAGGTCCATGGTGTGCCCGGCGTCCTTTAAAGAACCGGGAGTTTAAAGTGAGGTCTTATTCCGTCAACAATGCTTTGTTGTTTTTTATAGATCTTAAATGCATATATATAGAGCGACCGAACCGAAAGTCCGGCCCTGCCTGCCATCAACCCGCTTCGCCGCGTGCTTACTTCAACTTATAGGCTTCTGCCCCGCTGCTGGGTCGGCCTCCCAAGCTACCGTAATTTTCTACTCTGCCATTCAGCACGGTGAAAACATGGTCGTTTTGAGCCATGACGCCAGGTGTGCCATTGGCCAGTTCCTTTGCGCTGCTGCGCTGCACATGGTTTCTCAGGCCCAGGCGCTGTAGCCCTTCCTGAGTGTGTTCCCAGGTGTCCAGGGTCTTCACGGCTGCGGCAAAACTGCGCGAGGCAGTGCCATCGTTGTTTTCCATCTGTGCCCGTTTGGCACTGATCGCGTACATGAAGTTGGCATCGTTAAGCATCTTCTGGTTGCTGCCTTTGAACCCTGAGTGTGCAGCTGCGTATTTAAGCTCAGCATTGGTCACATGGTAGGTTTTGTTGGGCGCATCTCGCATCTTGACGTCCACACCGTCTTTAGTTTGTTCCACGGACGCGTAGACCTCTTTCGGGCCGCCGAATCGTTGCATTGCCGCTTTGATGCCCGCGACGGTCACGCAATTCATGCTGCCTCGCTTCTGCGAGAACCCATTTATCAGCGCATCTGGCGTATAGGGTTTTCCGGGTTTTGGCGCATTGTCCGGTAGGTCTTTGGCTGTGGGTTTCGCGTCTGGCGGCGTCTTCTTTTCATCTAGCCCAGCCAACAGCGTTTCGATGGCGGTCACCATCGAGCGCAGTAAGCCCAGCATCTCCTGCAGGGGCTGCTTGCCGTCGGTGGTGTCAGCTTTGGGCGTTGTTGAACTGGAGGCGCGGCTCTTTGGATCAGGTGGGCCAAAGCTAATCGACTGAGGCCCTTTGGTAGGGCGTGATTCGCGGCGCGCGGGCGGTTGCGTGGCGGCCGGTGCGCTACTGGGCGGGTGGACGTTGAAGGTGTTTATGATCAGCGAGTAGATATTCATGGGCTCTCCAGTCCAGTGCGCTCCGCCAATGCAGGAGCAGTCAGGCGCGTTAGCGACTATGTGCCGACGTGCAAGGTGCCGACGTGCAAGCAGGCCCGCCGTATCAACCCTTGGTGGTTCATGACGGGTTGGGGTTCCAGTAATGAGAGTGGGAAACGCGGACCTGGGCGGGCTGCAGGTTTTGACGTTTGAGCCGCCAATCGGCCGCAAAACCATGCTTTCCATGAATATTTTGTATGCCTCAAAAGCATCGACATTCAGCGTTTGCTCGCCAAGCCACGTATGGCGTGGCTTGGGAGTTTCAGAATAGTTCGCTTATTCGATAGGGGCATATATATAACTTTAAAGGTTACTTTAAGAGATAAGCGTCTAGCCCCGATGATTCAGCCCTCGACGGCCTCCCATGCGGGCCTGTCGGTTTTTTTGTTTCAAAACCGTAGGGAGTGAATCAATGGGCAATGTCCAGACCGCCGCCAGTGCACCCGAGGCGCAGTGGCGCCAGGCACCGGGTGGTGAGTTGGTCGACCTTGGCCGGCAGCACCGCACGCCATTGGGGCAACTGCGTTTGCAGAAAACCCCGAAGCGCTTCTCGAGTCGCCGTGAAGGGATTCTGTTGGGGGTGCTGGTGTTGGCCCTGCACGGTGCGGTGATTTATTGGGTGAGCCAGAAACCGACGCCGGTGCTGCCGATTGTGCCGCCGGAAATTCCGCCGATGACTATCGAGTTTTCCCGGCCGGCGCCGCCGGTGGTTGAACCGCCACCGCCTGTACCGCCGCCACCGCCTGTGGTCG
This sequence comes from Pseudomonas sp. ICMP 460, assembly GCF_002723595.1. Taxonomy (NCBI): domain Bacteria; kingdom Pseudomonadati; phylum Pseudomonadota; class Gammaproteobacteria; order Pseudomonadales; family Pseudomonadaceae; genus Pseudomonas; species Pseudomonas sp. ICMP 460. The sequence goes on along the minus strand of NZ_LKBR01000023.1, from coordinate 33,302 downwards.
AGCCACCGCCGCCGGTGGTGGATGAATTGGCCGCCAAACCGGCGCCGCCAAAACCGATTCCAAAACCGAAACCCAAGCCGGTACCGAAGCCCGAGCCCAAGCCCGTACCGAAACCGGTTGAGCAACCGCCCGCGCCTCCCACCCCGGCACCGCCTGCGCCTGCGCCCGTTGCGCCGCCCGCGCCGGCGCCGGTGACACCCGCTTCGGCCAACGCCGCGTACTTGAAGAACCCGGCGCCCGAATACCCTTCGCTGGCTCAGCGGCGCGGTTGGGAAGGCACGGTGTTGCTGCGTGTACACGTACTGGCCAGCGGCAAGCCGGGTGAGATCCAGGTCCAGAAGAGCAGCGGTCGCCAGCAACTCGACGACGCCGCACTGACCGCCGTGAAGCGGTGGAGCTTTGTGCCGGCCAAGCAGGGCGATGTGGCTCAGGACGGCTGGGTCAGCGTACCGATCGACTTCAAGATTCACTAACTATTCGGCAGCGGTGTGTTGTGCACGCCGCGACCTGCACAGAGGGAAAACATCATGGCATTAGCATCTCCACTTGAATCCATCGAAAGCGCGGTGATCTGGCTGCTGGTGGTCTTTTCGGTCGCGACCTGGGGCTTTGCCCTGCTCAAAGGCCTGCAGTTCGGTCGCCTCAAGGCGCAGGATCGCAAGTTCCATAAACAGTTCTGGGCGGCGTCCAGCCTCGACGCGGCCGCCGAACTCGCCGAAACCCGGCCCGGCGCCGCCGCGCGAGTTGCACAGGCCGGTTATGCCGCGATTCAGGTCGGCGATGCGCCGCACGCGGCAGACCTGAGCCAGGCGATTAACCATCAGGACCGCCTCGAACGCGCCTTGCGCCAACAGATCGTGCGTGAACGCCGCTCCCTCGAAACCGGCCTGGCCGTGGTCGCGAGTATCGGCAGCACCTCGCCGTTTATCGGCCTGTTCGGCACCGTGTGGGGCATTATGGAAGCGCTCAAGGGCATCAGCGCCGCCGGTTCCGCCAGCCTCGAAACCGTGGCCGGGCCGATTGGCGCAGCGCTGGTTGCCACCGGCGTGGGTATCGCCGTCGCGGTGCCGGCGGTGCTGGTCTACAACTACTTTTTACGCCGCCTGAAGCTGACCGCCGCCGACCTGGATGACTTTGCCCACGACTTCTACAGCCTGGCGCAGAAAAATGCGTTCCGCGTACTGCTGCATCCGGCGTTGACCAAAACAGCGGCGGCCAGCCCGCAAAAAGTCAAGGAGGCGTCTTGAGATGGCCTTCTCCACGCAAGACAGTGATGAGGTACTGAGCGAGATCAACGTAACGCCGCTGGTGGACGTGATGCTGGTGCTGCTGGTGGTGTTTATCGTCACCGCGCCGCTGTTGACCAACTCCATTCCGATCAACCTGCCCAAGACCGAGGCCGTGGCCCCGGTCGAGCAGAAAGACCCGCTGGTGGTGAGTATCGACGGCGCGGGCAAACTGTTCATCAACAAGGATGAAATTCAGCCGGGTTTGCTGGAGTTCAACCTGCAAGCCGCCAAGGCCAAAGACCCCGAAGTGCGGGTGCAACTGCAGGCCGATGATGGCGTGAATTACGGCGAAGTGGCGCGAGCCATGGCGTCTATTGAGCGCGCGGGCATCACCAAGCTGTCGGTGATTACTGCACGTTAGGTAGGGGCGAGCGTTAAGCTGCAAGCTTCAAGCTGCAAGTCAGAGCGGATCTGCTTTAACTTGAAGCTTGCCGCTTGCCGCTCAAAACTGTTTTAGGCCGTCTCCTTGGCAGGGTGCGGCCTTTTTTTTGTGTGTATTTTAATGCATGTATCCAGATGTTGTGATTGTAAGATGTTTATATATTTTTGGATGTTTCGTTGCGTGCAATTCGCGGCGATATGATTATTCTGGTCGGCACACGGAGAAGTTCTATTAAAGGATAAATGGATATGGCTATACGCTTTCCTGTTCAAGTAATACGCGAATTTGTTAACCAACCGGCACACCTGCCGACTGTTGAAGAAACAAAAATCGTCGCCCCTTTGCCGCCCGGCAGATCAGGCCCCGCGCACCCACTCGCTCATGCGCGGTCAAGTTATACCGAAAACGCCAATCCACACAGTCCTTCATCAAACACTGACTCAGCTGATGGCACCAGAGGCCAAGGCGCAGGACGTTTCGCACTCAAGCAAAATCCCACTATCGATAACTATATAAGCCAGCACTTGGCCGATTTTGCTTCTCCAGAAAAAGCCATTTCAAACATGCTTGCGCAGAAAATAAAACAGCGCTGGGGGCTGGAGGTTGACCCGGATAAAACATATCTGGTTACGTTCAAAGATAATGGCGAGACCGAGAAGGACGTTGTAGAAAAAATCACGCTGACGCAGGCAGCGTTGAAAAACAGACAGGATGTGCCCATTGAAGAGGATGAAGGGTGGTTTCGAAAAATCGCTCAGTATGTTTCACCCTTGATGTATGGCTATAACCAAATAGACCATTGGGTGAAGGCCGCGAACACTCGACAAGCCATTTATCAAGCGCCGAAGCCGTCCGCGTCATCACCTTATACGTCAGCTACTAAAGTCGCTATACCGGTCGATGCGTTCAAAACACTGGTATGGGATACGGACCGGACCCAGCTTTATAAAAACAGGCTTGACGGATTTTGGGAAAAACACACGGCTACCTATGATTCACTGAGCAAGATTTCCTTTGTTAAAGCTATCAATCTACAGCGTCTGGAAGGGACGCTTGGGCCTGTCGAGGCGAAACTCGCCCAGCGAGCCTTGGGCGCTGCTGGACGGAAGCAATGGTCCGAGCTGACGGTTCAGGACTTTACCAACCCCGCCGTCAAAGACCCGGATCTGGACATCGGTTTACTGAGCATCTACGGCTCGCAGTCTGCGGACTTGATGTGCGTGACGGATAAGAAAACCCAACTGACATTGCTCTATATTCCAGGTAACTCCTCGCCGATACATCGTTTCGATAATCCAGAGCAAATGAAGACGTGGTTGGCCAGGCAGGCATCTGATCCGGTAAAGCGCGAATCGCTGTTGACGCACTTCTCCCTGAAGGATCAGGCGCACAAAACATTTTTCGAAGGTGTACGTCAAACCCTCGAAGGGCTGGGCGCATGGTCTGATGCGCAGGCGCCAGGCAGCTCCTTTTTTGACAGGATCAATGACTGGTCGCCGGACCGCTACATCACCATTGATGCGGTGAGTGGTGATCCTTTTCGAGAGGTGTTGGTTCGACAAAAAGCGCGCTCTTACTCTGATGCTGAAAATGCGATCGTCAGCGACAGTGACTACACCAAAGACAAAATAGCTCAGGGCGTGGAAGAAGCGTTAAAAGTCGCAATGTTCATGACGCCTTTGGCAATTGTCATGCCGGAGGCCGCGATAGCGCTGGACGTGTTCTACCTGGCAGCGGGGGCTACTCAGGTGGGTATCGGTATCGATGATGTCGCCAAGGGGAAAGCGGCCGGCACTGACCGCATCGTTTTTGGCGTATTGAACGCTGTGCCGCCCTTGGTCAGTCATGTAGGGGCGCCGCTTGCAAAGGCGCTGACAGCGTCAAGGCTATTGAACCAAGTGTCGAGTGAGGGGGCGGCAGCCGGGGTTGAAGTGGGAGCCCAAGTGAGCACTCGAACCGGCGTACAGGAGCGTCCATTTTTCAACCCGCCTCAACGCGTTAACGGCAGTATTGGCTACCCGATGAGCCCTGTTTCGCCGCCTGTGATCGTTGAAGAATTCACTGTTCCCATGGACGATGTTCATAAGTTTGCCATGAATAAAAATAATATTTTTGTTAATGGCTACTCATGCCAAGTCAAGTACGACGTGGCGGCAGGCCTGTGGCGTGGACTTAACGAAGAAGGTCAGGTGAATGATATTTTTTATTGGCGTGAAGCAGCCGATCAGTGGGCGTCCGGTACTAAAGCCGAAGCAGTTGTGGGTAAGCGAAATGGACCTGTCTCCATGACTCATAAAACGCTGAAGTTGCCGATGTTGCCGTCGATACCGTCAAACGCTACGCAGGTACCCAAGGTCATCCATTATTTTTGGGCAGGCAATGAGATGCCTGAACATTTGATCGAAAACATCATTGAAAACTCAAGAAAAAGTCCAGGGTATAAATCTATTGTTCACGTCGATGCCAACAATGAACGTGTTTTTCAGAAAATAAAGTCCGAATTGGACCACAAGGTGGGCGGACTTGAAGTGCACGACCTGCAAAAAGACCAAGCGTTTCAAGAGCTGAGTGCCAGTAAATATGCTGAGGTGTATCAGTATTTTCGCGCAGGGCAGGGGCAAAACCTCTCGGCTTCGTCGGACGTCATGCGCGTTGCACTGATCAAGAAATACGGTGGGATATACCTGGATACCGACGACACGCTCACCGTTAACGTGGGAAATGTCGCGCTGAACGCCGCGCCGAATGACATTTTACTGAACGGGCACGTGAAGTATGAGCCTGCGGATTTCAGCGGGTTTAATACCAGTAATTTTGCCAGCCACGCAGACAACCCGCTTCTCGCTGAGATTCTGGAAACGTCCTATCAGCGATATAAAGCTAACAAGGAATGGTTGCAGGCCAATCGGCCTTTACTCAGCAGTCATCCGACCGCCGCGGAAGAGCAGATATTTAAAATTTATCAGAAGAAAATTTTCGAGATAACGGGGCCGAGCATGGTGAACGACGTCTTGCACGCATCAGAGTATGGCCTGTTACCGGTAAGTGAGGACTTGGTCGAACTGATGAATGCTGAGGTTAAACTCCCCGATGACTATCACCAACGACTGGGGCAGGCGTTGGCTTATTATGAATCGATGAGAAGCAAGTTTGGGGTGACCATTGGCGCAGAAGGGTCGATGAATCATTCTCGCTGACCCTCGGTCAGTCCCGCCTCCGACCGCTGGCTGTCGGGGGCGCACTGCTTATGAGAGTTGGAGCGAAGTAGCCGGGCAAGGCATTGCGCGGTTTAAAGCTTGAATTCATTTTGGTTATTAATAAATTCTTTTTTATTCCTTATTGGGTGAGTGACTCCCCCCTATACTGGCCAGCAACGCTAAACGTTGCAGGAGGGCACACCCATGCACAGCGAGTCGATTCGTTATCTGATCGTGCCGGGCTGGCAAGGATCGCCAGAAGAACATTGGCAAAGCCATTGGCAGAACAGCCTGCCTAACAGTGCGCGCGTGGAGCAGGCCGATTGGCTGACGCCGCGTCGCGAAGACTGGGTGGCTGCGCTGGCCGAGGCGATTGCTGCCGACAGCACGCCTGTCATCCTCATTGCCCATAGCCTGGGTTGCATCACCGTCGCGCATTGGGCCGCCACCGCGCCTGTGCAGTCTTTACGTCAGGTACGCGGCGCTTTACTGGTGGCTCCGGCGGACGTCGAACGGCCTGCCTGTTCGCCTGCTCTGCGCAATTTCGCGCCGATTCCGATTCACCTATTGCCGTTTCCCAGCCAAGTGGTCAGCTCCGACAATGACAGTGCCGTCAGCGCCCCACGCGCGTTGGAACTGGCACGTCACTGGGGCGCCGAAGCGGGCATTTTGTCTGGCGCCGGCCATATCAATGTGAAGTCCGGCCACCAGCGCTGGGAGCAGGGTTTCGCTTACCTTTATCGCCTGCAAAACCGCCTTGAGCACCACGCCCGGCGTAGTGCCTGAATTTTTTCAACGCCCCGTCCCTAGTGGATTCGGGGCGGGAGCCTGCCATGAGTCATGACACATTCGGCCAGCCGCTGCTGACCTTCCCCGATGCCGAAAAAAGCCCGCTGAGTATTCGCGCCAAGGCCTTGGTGTTTGTCGACCCGCGCTCGCGCAAGCTGCGCGAAGACCTGGAAAGCCTCGCGCCGCGTGCCTTGCCCGTGCTGATTCGCGGCGAGACCGGTAGCGGTAAAGAATTGCTGGCGCGGCATATCCACCGTGGCAGCGACCGCACCGGGCTGTTTGTCTCGGTCAATTGCGGCGCGATCAGCCCCACGTATGCCGACGCTGAACTGTTCGGCTACGCCGCCGGTAGCCACAGTGGCGCGGCCAGCAGCCGCGCCGGGTGGTTTGGCTCGGCCAACGGCGGCACCTTGTACCTGGATGAGATCGGCGACTTGCCGTTGCCCATCCAGGTCAAATTGCTCGCCGCCCTGGAAAACCACGAGGTCACTCGCGTGGGGGCTCATCAGCCCAGCCCGGTGGATGTGCGCCTGGTCGCTGCTACCAGCATCGACTTGGCGCAGGCCGTGGCGGCCGGCAAGTTTCATCAGCGGCTGTTCCATTACTTGAGCGAAGGCCGACTCGACCTGCCGGCGCTGCGCGAGCGCACCGGCGATATCTTGTCGCTGGCTGAATACTTCCTTGGCATTTACAGCCAGCGCCTGGATTTACCGGTGCCGCTGATCAGCGACGCCGCCCAACGCGTGTTGGAACACCACAGTTGGCCGGGCAATACGCGTGAGCTGGAAAACGTCATTCACTTTGCGTTGCTGGTCAGCAGTGGCGATGAGATTTTGCCTGAACATTTGAATTTGCCGACGGCGGGCTCAGCGCTGGAGCAGGTGCAGCGGATTTTCGCGAGTGCCAGCCCTGCTGAGCAGCAAACACTGCTTAAATTCCTGTATGAGCAAAATGGAATATCAACGTGAATAAAAGATATTGTTCGGGAATAAAAAATCTAGGTATTGTCCACCGCATGCCGCGATAGCACTTCGCTGGCACACCACAAAAAACGGTCGTCAGAGACGCCCCGGAATTTCGATAAGGACACTGCATGAAAAAGGTTCTGTTGTTTACCGCACTGGCGGCTGCCCTGACTGCCAGCTTCGCCCAGGCCAATGAGAAACTGGTCGTGGCCGCGACCCCGGTCCCGCACGCCGAGATCCTTGAGCTGGTCAAACCGACCCTGGCCAAAGAAGGCGTGGACCTTGAGATCAAAGTATTCACCGACTACGTGCAGCCTAACGTGCAAGTGGCCGAGAAGCGCCTGGACGCCAACTACTTCCAGACCCTGCCGTACCTGAAAAACTTCAACGAAGGCAAAGGCACCAACCTGGTCACCGTGATCGGCGTGCACGTTGAACCCTTCGGCGGTTACTCGAAGAAAATCAAGAAAATCGAAGATTTGAAAGATGGCGCCACCGTCGCCATCCCGAACGAAGGCTCCAACAGTGGCCGCGCGCTGTTGCTGCTGCAAAAGAACGGTCTGATTACCCTGAAAGACCCGACCAATGCCTTGGCCACGCCAAAAGACATCGCCAGCAACCCGAAGAACCTGAAGTTCAAAGAGCTGGAATCGGCCCTGCTGCCGCGCGTACTCGACCAGGTTGACCTGGACCTGATCAACACTAACTACGCGCTGGAAGCTGGCTTGAACCCAGCGAAAGACGCACTGATCATCGAAGACGCCAAGTCGCCGTACGTCAACTTCCTGGTGGCTCGCCCGGACAACAAAGACAGCGACGCAATCCAGAAGCTGGCCAAGGCGCTGACCAGCCCGGAAGTCAAAGCCTTCATCGATGCGAAGTACAAAGGCGCGGTAGTGCCTGCGTTCTGATGTAACTCAAAACCCCCTCAAGGTTTGAACGCCGACGGCTACCACAGCGTCGGCGTTTTTTTATGCCAGCATCAAAAACACTTTTTGTGTGGGAGCGGGCTTGCTCGCGATGGCATCAACTCGGTGTACCTGAGGGTCCGAGGTGCCGGCATCGCGAGCAAGACCGCTCCCACAGTTGACTGCATGCTGCTTGGGAGATCGGGTCGGCTGTCACCAAACGGGTGGCGCAAGAGCGTTATCTGTTTGGGTGATATGAATATGCTATTTGGGTATTTAAATTTTACTTTTTATACCTTTAAAGTTCGCGCTACCCGGCGTTACCCACGCCGGTTCGTATTGCGCTCGCTGCATACCCTTGCGGCGTCATGGACCCCAGATGACCTTCGATTTCGCATTTATCCTCAGCACCTTGCCGGCGTTTCTAAAAGCCGTTGGGGTGACGCTGCAAGTCGGCCTGATCGCCATCGCCACCTCCTTGCTGGTGGCGCTGATCAACGCGGCGCTGCTGGTGTTTCGCACGCCGTATCTGTCGCGCCTGGTGGCGGTGTACGTGGAGCTGGCGCGGAACACGCCGTTGCTGATCCAACTGTTCTTCGTGTATTTCGCCTTGCCGGCGCTGGGTTTCAATATTTCCGGGTTCTGGGCGGCGATCATCACCCTGACGTTTCTCGGCGGTGCTTACCTCACCGAAGTGCTGCGCGCAGGTGTGGAGGCGGTGCCGCTGGCGCAGATCGAGTCGGGCAAGTCCATTGGCTTGTCTGACTGGCAACTGCTGCGCCATGTGATTCTGCCCCAGGCCGGCATCCTCAGCCTGCCGGCACTGTTTGCCAATTTCATCTTTCTGCTCAAGGAGACCACCGTGGTTTCCGCCGTGGCGGTGCCGGAGATTCTCTACACCACCAAGAGCTACATCGCGCTCTACTACAAAACCTACGAAATGCTCGCCGTACTGACGCTGATTTGCGTGCTGTTGTTCTTGCCGCTGTCGCTGCTGCTCAGCCGCCTGGAAAGGAGGCTCCAGCATGGCCAGTTCGGGTCTTGAATTGTTATGGGTGTCGTTGCCGCAACTGGGCAAAGGCGCTGCGCAAACCCTGTCTATTTCGTTTCTGAGCATCGCCTTCAGCACGCTCGGTGGCGTGCTGTACGGCGTGCTACGCACCTTGAATAACCGGCTGATCAACGCGGTATTGCGTGTCTACCTGGAGCTGTTTCGGGCGATTCCGGTGCTGGTGTGGTTGTACTTGCTGTTTTTTGGATTGCCGATTTTCTTTGGCCTGAGCATTCCGAGTTTCTGGTGCGCAGTGCTGGTGTTGTCGTTGTGGGGCGCCAGCGAGGTGGGCGAAGTGGTGCGCGGCGCCTTGCATTCGCTGCCACGTGGTCAGCGTGAAGCCGGGTTGTCGATCGGCTTGTCTGGCCCGCAGTTGTACGGCTACGTGTTGCTGCCCCAAGCCCTGAAACGCATGACGCCGCCGACTATCAACGTCTACACACGCATCATCAAGACCAGCTCGCTGGCGGTGCTGATCGGCGTGGTGGACGTGATCAAGGTCGGCCAGCAAATCATCGAGCGCACCTACGAATCAGTGTTGATCTACGGCGCGCTGTTCCTGTTTTTCTTCTTTATTTGCTACCCGTTGTCGGCCGCCTCCAAGGTGCTGGAACGGCGCTGGGCGCAGGCATGAGTGCATTGATCGAGTTTCAGGGTTTCAACAAATTCTTCGGCGACCAGCAGGTGCTCAAGGGCATCGACCTGAGCGTGCAAAGCGGCGAAGTGGTGGTGATCCTCGGCCCCAGCGGTTGCGGCAAAAGCACGTTGCTGCGTTGCCTGAACGGGCTGGAAGTCGCGCACAGCGGGCACCTGCGCTTTGCCGGCAAGGCGCTGTTGGATAACAACACCGACTGGCGCCAAGTGCGCCAGGACGTGGGCATGGTGTTCCAGAGCTACCACCTGTTCCCGCACATGAGCGTGCTCGAGAACATTTTACTCGGCCCGCTGAAAGTGCAAAAACGCGAGCCTCGCGAAGCCCGCGCCCAGGCAGAAAAACTCTTGCAGCGCGTCGGCCTCGCCGACAAACGTGACGCCTTCCCGCGTCAGTTGTCCGGCGGGCAACAGCAACGCATCGCCATTGTCCGCTCGTTGTGCATGAACCCGCAGGTCATGCTGTTTGACGAAGTCACCGCAGCCCTTGACCCGGAGATGGTCAAGGAAGTGCTGGAAGTGATTCAGGGCCTGGCCCGCGATGGCATGACCTTGCTGATCGTCACGCATGAAATGGCCTTCGCCCGCGCGGTCGCCGACCGCGTGGTGTTTATGGAGGCCGGTCGCATCCTCGAACAAACCACCCCCGAAGAATTCTTTACGAACCCGCAAACCGCACGCGCGCAGCAGTTTCTGGAGAAGTTCTCCTTCGTTTCAACACTGCCCAAGAAAACCAAGGAACTGGAGCTGCCATGAAAAAGTTACTGCTGCCACTGTTTGCCGTCGCCTTACTGGCCGGCTGCGACAAGAAGGCCGAAGAGCCCGCGAAACCTGCCGCCGCTGTGAGCTACATCGACAAAATCAAGGCGCGCGACAAGCTGATCGTCGGCGTATTCACCGATAAGCCACCGTTCGGCTTTGTAGACGAAGCCGGCCGTTACGTTGGTTTTGATACCGACATCGGCCGCCAATTCGCCAAAGACCTGCTCGGCGATGAAAACAAAGTCGAGTTCGTCGCCGTGGAACCGGCCAGCCGTATTCCGTTCCTGCAAAGCGATAAAGTCGACCTGATCCTTGCCAACATGACCGTGACCCCTGAGCGCAAGGAAGCGGTGGACTTCACCAACCCCAACCTGAAAGTCGCCGTGCAGGCGCTGGTGCCACAAAACAGCTCAGTGAAAAGCCTGGATGACCTGGCCACCCGCACCACCATCGTCACCACCGGCACGACCGCCGACATCTGGCTGACCAAGAACCACCCGGACTGGAAACTGCTCAAGTTCGAGAAGAACTCCGAGTCGCTGCAAGCACTGTCCGCCGGGCGGGGGGATGCGTATGCGCAAGACAACCTGGTGCTGTTCAGCTGGGCCAAGCAGAACCCGGGCTACCGCGTGCTGGAAGAGAAACTCGGTGATGAAGCACCGATTGCGCCAGCGGTGAAGAAGGGCAATATCGAACTGCGCGACTGGGTGAATGCCGAGTTGGCGAAACTCGGTGAGGAGAAGTTCCTGCTTAAGCTTTACGACCAATACGTGCGCAAAGAACTGAGCGACGAGACCAAGCCCGAGAGTGTGATCGTTGAAGGCGGCAAGTGGCAGGGCTGATTTTACGCTGACTGTTCTACCGCTATCGCAAGCACGCCCGTTCCCGCCTTTGAGTGTGTTCACAAATCAAAATGTGGAAGCGGGCTTGCTCGCGATGCGGCCCTTACAAGCGCCACCTACTCAGGCCAATGCCAGGCCGGCGCATCCAAAAGCCCCTGGCCCACAATCCGCGTCTCGCCCATCACCTTCTCCAACACAATCGAATTGCACGCCTCATCCTGCTGCAGCGCCGCAATCAAGCGGCTGGCATGCGACACCACCCACACTTGGCATTGCCGGGAGGCCTGGATGATCAAGCGCGCCAACGCCGGCAGCAAATCCGGGTGCAGGCTGGTTTCCGGCTCGTTCAGCACCATCATTGTCGGCGGCCGCGGCGTCAGCAGCGCTGCGATCAGCAGCAGGTAACGCAGGGTCCCGTCTGACAGTTCCGCTGCGGATAACGGGCGCAGCAAACCTTCCTGATAAAACTCAATCGCAAAACGCCCGCCCTGCAGCGGTTGGATGTTCAGTTGCGCCCCCGGAAATGCATCGCTCACCGCCTGCTGTAATGCCGCCGGGTCGCCGATTTCGCGGATGGTTTGCATGGCCGCCGCCAAATCGCGCCCGTCGTGATGCAATACCGGCGTGCGCGTGCCTAATTGTGGTTGGCGGACGGGGGCATCCACATCGCTGCGAAAGTGGTCATAAAAGCGCCAGCCACGAATGCTTTCACGCAGCAGCAATACCTCGGGTGAGCCACGCAGGCTGCCGACCTGATCGAACAGGCTATGGTAGTTCGGTGTGTGCTGGGCCAATACATCCCAGGTACGGCCTTCGCGCGCTCGAACCATCGGCCCGGAGCGCTGCACCAGCAGGCTGGCCGGGCGGTAAATGGGACCGGCCCAGATGCATTCCTTTTTCACTTCCGGGTCCAGCGAGAAACACGACTGGCTGGGTTCGGGCATTCCCAGGGAAATGGCGTAGCTGAAATCTTCCCCCGCAAACCCCAGGCGCAGGCGTTTGACACCATTGCGCACGATGGGCTCCACCGGCACGTCGCGGTTGTGCATGCGGCGGCTGATGGTTTCCGGTCCGGCCCAGAAGGTCGAGTCCAGCCCGCCTTCACGCGCCAGGGCATTGATCACCCCGCCCTGAGCGGTTTCGGCCAGCAGGCGCAAGGCGCGGTACAAGTTGGACTTGCCGCTGCCATTGGGCCCGGTGACCAGATTCAACCGGTCCAGCGGTACCACCAACTTATTGATCGAGCGGTAATTGGCCACCGCGAGGGTTTTCAGCATGGGAGAGTTCGCGATTAGAGGGAGGTTGCATGTTAACCGCGTTGACACAGCGGGTGGATGTCGCAAATATCCTGAGTCTCTTGGCGTAGAACAGCTATAACGTGGAACCCTGATCCACGCTCACAGTCGCATACACACTGGCAAGTCGGCATCACGCAAAAGGAGCCTGCATGGGCGGTCGCACTTCGATATTTTTACTCAGCCTTGGCCTGTTGGCGCTGCTCAGCGGCTGCGGCGAGGAAAAGGCCGAACCCAAGGCGCATTCACGGGTGTTCGTGCAGACCGTGCAGCCGGTGGATTTCGCCGCAGCCGTGACCTTGACCGGCGATATTCAGGCCCGCGTGCAAACCGACTTGTCGTTCCGTGTGAGCGGCAAGATTATCCAGCGCATGGTGGATGTGGGCGACCGCGTCACCGCCAGGCAAGTGCTGGCCAGGCTCGACCCCAAAGACTTGCAGACCCGCGTCGATTCCGCCCAGGCTCAGGTGGTGGCCGAGCAGGCGCGCGTCAAACAAACCGCCGCCGCGTTTGTGCGTCAGGAAAAGCTCCTGCCCAAGGGTTACACCAGCCGTAGCGAATACGACACTGCCCAAGCCACGCTGCGCAGCAGCCAAAGTGCCTTGGCCGCCGCGCAAGCGCAATTGGCCGATGCCCGCGAACAACTCGGTTATACCGCGCTGATTGCCGATGCTCCCGGCGTGATTACTGCGCGCCAGGCCGAAGTCGGTCAGGTGGTGCAGGCCACCGTGCCGATTTTCAGCCTGGCCCGCGATGGCGAGCGCGACGCGGTGTTTAACGTGTATGAGTCGCTGTTGATGCAGCCGCCGCCGAACGCGCCGATCACCGTCAGCCTGTTGGATAACCCGAGCATCAAGACGCAGGGCAAAGTTCGCGAAGTCACGCCCGCTGTGGCCGCGAATACCGGCACCGTGCAAGTCAAGATTGCCTTGGCGGCGTTGCCCGACGGCATGCATTTGGGTTCGGTGGTGAGCGCTACCGGCAACGGCCCGGCCAAGTCGAGTATCGAGCTGCCCTGGTCGGCCCTGACCAAAGACCTCAGCGAACCCGCCGTGTGGTTGGTGGACGCCGACGGCAAAGCGCAACTGCATAAAGTCAGCGTGGCGCGTTACCTCACCGGCAAAGTGATTATTGGCGACGGCCTCAAAGGCGGCGAAAAAGTCGTGGTTGCCGGTGGGCAATTGCTGCACCCCGGCATGCTCGTCGAGATCGCGCAGCCGCCGGATCAGGCTCAGGCCCAAGGAGTGCAGCCATGAAGCACCTGACGGCTGTAATCGCCGCCAGCCTGTTGCTGGTCGCCTGCTCCAAGCAAGAGGCGCCGCCAGAGCCGGTGCGCCCGGTGCTGTCGATGGAAGTCAAAGCCGAAGACCAGGAAAACCTCGGGCGTTTTGCTGGCACCCTCCAGGCCCGCTACGAGAGCAACCTGGGTTTCCGCGTGCCTGGCCGTATCGCCCGCCGCGCGGTGGATGTGGGCGCGCAAGTGGAGAAGGGCGCCTTGCTCGCGGTGCTTGACCCAACCGACCAACAAAACCAACTGCGTTCGGCGCAAGGCGACCTTGCCCGCGTGCAGGCGCAGTTTATCAATGCCCAGGCCAACGCCCGGCGCCAGCAGGAATTGTTCAACCGCGGCGTTGGCGCCCAAGCCCAGTTGGACGTGGCCCAGACCGACTTGAAAACCACCCAGGCCACCCTCGACCAAGCCAAAGCCTCGGTCAACCAGGCCAAGGACCAGCTCAACTACGCCGAACTGCGCACCGACCACGCCGGCATCGTCACCGCCTGGAACGCCGAGGCTGGCCAGGTGGTCAGCGCCGGCCAGCAAGTGGTGACCGTGGCGCGCCCGGACATCAAGGAAGCGGTGATCGACCTGCCCGCCGGCCTCGCCGAGCGCCTGCCCACCGATGTGGTGTTCAAGGTCGCGGCGCAACTCGACCCGAGCGTCAACACCACTGCCATCGTGCGCGAAATTGAACCCCAGGCCCAAAGCGCTACGCGCACTCGCCGCGCACGCCTGACCTTGACCGAGACGCCAGCGGCGTTTCGTTTGGGCACGGCGATCAGCGTGACGTTGAGTTCGGCCATCGCGCCACGCATCGAGCTGCCCCTCAGCGCCTTGCAGGAAGTCGACGGCAAAACGCGTATCTGGCTGCTCGACACGCAAAGCCAGACCGTGCAGCCGCGTGACATCAGCGTGATCAGCCGCGACGCCGACAGTGCCGTGCTCAACGGCGGCGTCAAGGCCGGCGAACGCATCGTCACCGCCGGTGTGAACAGCCTGAAACCCGGGCAAAAAGTCAAAATCGACGAGGGCAGCCCGCGATGAAAGGGAGCTTCAACTTATCCGACTGGGCACTTAAGCATCAGTCCTTCGTCTGGTACCTGATGTTCGTCGCGCTGCTGATGGGCGTGTTCTCGTACATGAACCTGGGCCGTGAGGAAGACCCCTCGTTCACCATCAAGACCATGGTGATCCAGACCCGTTGGCCTGGCGCCACCCAGGAAGAAACGCTCAAGCAGGTCACCGACCGCATCGAGAAAAAACTCGAAGAGCTCGACGCCCTCGACTACGTGAAAAGCTACACCCGGCCGGGCGAGTCCACGGTGTTCGTGTTCCTCAAGGACACCACCAGCGCCAAGGCCATCCCCGAGATCTGGTACCAGGTGCGCAAGAAGATCGACGACATTCGCGGCACCTTCCCGCAGGGTTTGCAGGGGCCGTCGTTCAATGACGAGTTCGGTGACGTATTCGGCTCGGTGTATGCCTTTACCGGCGACGGCCTGTCGATGCGCCAGTTGCGCGACTATGTTGAACAGGTGCGCGCCGAGATCCGTTCGGTGCCGGGGCTGGGCAAGGTCGAGATGATCGGCCAGCAGGACGAAGTGATTTACCTGAATTTTTCCACGCGCAAACTGGCGGCCCTGGGGGTTGATCAGCGCCAGGTCGTGCAAAGCCTGCAGTCGCAAAATGCGGTGACGCCCGCCGGTGTGATCGAGGCCGGGCCGGAGCGCATTTCCGTACGCACGTCGGGGCAGTTCGCCTCGGAAAAAGACCTGGCCAACGTCAACCTGCGGCTGAATGACCGGTTCTATCGTCTGGCCGACATTGCTGATATCACCCGTGGCTACGTCGACCCGGCGCGGCCGATGTTCCGCTTCAACGGCAAGCCGGCGATTGGTTTGGCCATCGCCATGCAGAAGGGCGGCAACATCCAGTCATTCGGCAAAGCCTTGCACACGCGCATGGACGAGCTGACCGCCGACCTGCCGGTGGGCGTCGGCGTACACAAGGTCTCCGACCAGGCGGAAGTGGTCGAAGAGGCCGTCGGCGGCTTTACCAGCGCGCTGTTTGAAGCGGTGATTATTGTGCTGGTGGTGAGCTTTATCAGCCTCGGCATGCGTGCCGGGCTGGTGGTGGCGTGCTCGATTCCGTTGGTGCTGGCGCTGGTGTTCGTGTTCATGGAATACAGCGGCATCACCATGCAGCGGGTGTCGTTGGGTGCCCTGATTATCGCCCTCGGCCTGTTGGTGGACGACGCGATGATCACCGTCGAGATGATGATCACGCGCCTGGAAAAAGGCGAAACCAAAGAACAGGCCGCGACCTACGCGTACACCTCCACGGCCTTCCCGATGCTCACCGGTACGCTGGTCACCGTTGCGGGTTTTGTGCCGATCGGCCTCAACGCCAGTTCCGCGGGCGAATACACCTTCACGCTGTTCGCGGTGATTGCCGTGGCGATGCTGGTGTCGTGGGTGGTGGCGGTACTGTTTGCGCCGGTGATCGGCGTGCACATCCTCAGCACCAACGTGAAACCGCATAACAACGAACCGGGGCGTATCGGGCGTGCGTTCAATGGCGGCATGCTCTGGGCCATGCGCAACCGCTGGTGGGCGATCGGCATCACCGTGGGGCTGTTTGTGGCGTCGGTGTTCTCGATGCAGTTTGTGCAGAACCAGTTCTTCCCGTCGTCGGATCGCCCGGAAGTTCTGGTGGACCTGAACCTGCCGCAAAACGTCTCGATCAACGAGACGCGCAAGGCCGTCGACCGCCTTGAAGCGATCATCAAGGACGACCCGGACATTGCGCGTTGGAGCACCTACATCGGCCAGGGCGCGATTCGTTTTTACCTGCCCCTCGACCAGCAATTGGAAAACCCTTACTACGCGCAGTTGGTCATCGTCAGCAAAGGCCTGGAAGAGCGCAGCGCGTTGATTGCGCGCCTGCAAAAACGCCTGCGTGATGACTTCGTCGGCGTCGGCAGCTATGTGCAGCCACTGGAAATGGGCCCGCCGGTGGGGCGCCCGATCCAGTACCGCGTGTCTGGCAAAGACACCGACCAGGTGCGTAAACACGCCATCGAGCTGGCGACATTGCTCGATCAAAACACCCACTTGGGCGAGATCATCTACGACTGGAACGAGCCGGGCAAAGTGCTGCGGGTCGACATCGCCCAAGACAAGGCGCGGCAACTGGGGCTGTCGTCGGAAGACGTGGCGCAGTTGATGAACAGCGTGGTCAGCGGCGCCTCGGTGACTCAAGTGCACGACGATATTTACTTGATCAACGTGGTCGGCCGCGCCGAGGACGCTGAGCGCGGTACGCCGGAAACCTTGCAGAACCTGCAAATCGTCACGCCCAACGGCACCTCGATTCCACTGCTGGCCTTCGCCACCGTGCGCTATGAGCTGGAGCAGCCGCTGGTGTGGCGTCGCGACCGCAAGCCGACCATTACCGTCAAGGCCTCGGTGCGCGATGAAATGCAGCCCACTGACCTTGTGAAACAGCTGGCGCCGACCATCGAAAAATTCAGCGCGGGTTTGCCGGTGGGTTACAAGGTGGCCACCGGCGGCACCGTCGAAGAAAGCGGCAAGGCCCAAGGCCCGATCGCCAAAGTGGTGCCGCTGATGCTGTTCCTGATGGCGACGTTCCTGATGATCCAACTGCACAGCGTGCAGAAGATGTTCCTGGTGGCGAGTGTCGCGCCGCTGGGCCTGATCGGCGTGGTGCTGGCGCTGATCCCGACGGGAACACCGATGGGCTTTGTGGCGATCCTGGGCATCCTCGCGCTGATCGGCATCATCATCCGCAACTCGGTGATTCTGGTGACGCAGATCGATGCGTATGAGAAAGACGGCTACACGCCATGGGATGCGGTGGTGGAAGCCACCGAGCACCGGCGTAGGCCGATCCTGCTCACCGCAGCGGCGGCCAGCCTGGGCATGATCCCGATTGCGCGCGAAGTGTTTTGGGGGCCGATGGCTTACGCGATGATCGGCGGGATCATCATTGCGACCTTGCTGACGTTGCTGTTCCTGCCGGCGCTCTACGTGGCCTGGTATAAAATCCGCGAGCCGAAGAAAGACCAGCAGGAACAACACAGTTAAAAATGTGGGTGGTTCAGTCAGGCTATTTGGTGACTGGTGGACCGCTTTCGCGAGCAAGCCCGCTCCCACATGGGGAGTGTGTGGCAGTTAAACATGTGGGAGGGGGCTTGCTCCCGATAGCGGTGTATCAGTCGCCGGGTGTGGTGGCTGAACTGCGGCTTTCGCGAGCAAGCCCGCTCCCACAGTTGGAGTGTGTTGCAGTTAAACATGTGGGTGGTTCAGCCAGCCTATTTGGGGACGGGTGCAGCGCTTTCGCGAGCAAGCCCGCTCCCACAGTTGGAGTGTGTGGTAGTTAAACATGTGGGTGGTTCAGTCAGCCTATTTGGTGACTGGTGGACGGCTTTCGCGAGCAAGCCCGCTGCCACATGGGGAGTGTGTGGCAGTTAAACATGTGGGTGGTTCAGCCAGCCTATCTGGTGACGGGTGGACCGCTTTCGCGAGCAAGCTCGCTCCCACATGGGGAGTGTGTTGCAGTTAAAAATGTGGGAGGGGGCTTGCTCCCGATAGCGGTGTATCAGTCGCCGGGTGTGGTGGCTGAACTGCCGCATTCGCGAGCAAGCCCGCTCCCACAGTTGGAGTGTGTTGCCAGGTTGGATCTACGCTTTGCGCCACACGCTGGCCAGCCACGGTTGTTGCTCACGCGGCAACCCGGCTGGCCGGTAGTAATGCTCCAACTCTTCAAATCCAGCATCGGTCAGCAGCGCCTGCCACGCCTCAAGATCGTGATAAGACCCATACCGCGGTCCATTCCAGCCTTCCTGGTTTTCACCGCGAGGGTTTGAACTGAACAGCACGCCGCCGGGCTTCAACGCCCCATGCAGTTGCTTGAGAATGCGCGGCAATTCCTGCTTGGGAATATGAAACAACACCGCATTGGCAAACACCCCGTCAAAGCGCTCGGCAGGCAGGTCCAGCTTCAAGAAATCTTGCCACAACACCTCACAGCCACTGTCTTCGCGCGCCATCTGCGCAAAGCGCTCCGAGCCATCAAGCCCCACGGCCACATGCCCCATGCGCGTAAACGTCTGCAAATCCCGCCCCGGCCCACAGCCGAAATCCAGCACAGTAAACGGCGCCGAGCCCTGGATATGCCGCAGCAGGGCGTCGATGTTCTGGCTCACATCGTGATCGCGGGTGCCTTCACGGAAATCCTCGGCCACCTCGTTGTAGTGGCCGAGGGTGGTGGAGGTGATCTGGTTAAGGTCGTCGGGCTTGAGGGTCATAACGGGTAATACCGGGCGTTGGAATCGCCCGACTATACCTCACGCCGCCCTGCAATCAGTTGAAAGCCGTTTAGCCGGTGTAGGGCGATTCGCTGCATTTGACGGGGCGGCGTCTGACATCGGCAGTTGCAAAATTTGAGTAACATCTGGCCCTCACGTTAAGAGGGGCTTACAGCCATGGAGCAGATGCCATTCCCACCGCAAGACACCACTGATGCGTCAGCCGCCGAGCCCAAAAAAATTGACCGATACGCTACCCAACTAAGCAGTGGGCTGTTGTGGCTCAATGAGCGCGCCTGGCCTCTGGCTGTAGGGATTTTGTCGGTGGCAGGCCTGTATTTGTACCAGTACATCCAGGTGGAAAAAGTACCGTTGAGTATTTTTTCGCCGGCCGCGTTCACTGCATTACCGGCGATGTTCGCCATGTTGGTATTTGTGATCGGCATGATGGGCGCATCGATCCTGCTACCCACGTTCATCTTGTTTCATCGCCTGAACGACCAGGGCGCGCGCCTCAGCGATCAACTCAACCTCAGACCGGAAACACCGGAACTGAGGGCCCGGCACCGCCGGTTGTTACTGCGCTGGGCGGCGGGTGTGGGAGTACTCGGGGGGTTCTGGATGTTTGCGGTGTATATGTCAGAGAACATCGACAGTGGGGTTTTGCTGACGGTGGGTTGGACAGTAGCGACCGCTGGAGCGGTAATGGCCTATGTCGGGATCATTATCAGTGCCCTGCCGGCCCAGGTTGCAGTGCGTGACGTATCGGCTGGGTTCTGGGTGGCGAGTGTCAGTGCCGGCTTCATTCAGATGCTGGTTATTCTTATGGTGACGGTGCCGGTGTCGCGGGCTTTCGGTGAGTATTCCAATAGCGCCTTACTCTTTGCGCCTTTCATGGCGGCAGAACTGGCGGTTCTGTTTGTGATTCAGGGCGGTGGCGCGTGTTTGATGGTACGCATGAGCGATCACAAGAACCCGGTCGCGGCGGCGTCACTGGCCGCGATGGCGCTTCTTGTCTTTCTCGGCTTGATCCCTGAAACGGGCGCCAAGTTTGGAGGGCTGGCTCTGCAAGCCTCCGCATCCGGCGGGCGGATGTGTACGCTCATGACCTGGACGGCCGAAGCCAACGTCCCCAGCCTGCTAGTGGACGCGCAGAGCCGCACGCGCAGCATAAAACTGCGCGTATTGGCAGATGCGGACGGCAGCTACATTGTGCGTCCATGGCAGGCCAAAGAAAAAACCGTGACTTTCGTGCCCCATTCCAGTGTCACGCAATTGGATGACTGCCCGCCACGCTGAGTGGGTTTGGTGGACAGTTGGTAGTCAGGGGGCAATCCCCTGGCACCCCTCAGCGCTTGTTCAGCACCCGCGCCAGACGATCGCCGCCCAGCTGAATCACCGCCACCAGAATCACCAGCAGCACAATCACCGTCAGCATGATCTGCGTATCAAACCGCTGATAGCCATAGCGGTAGGCGATGTCGCCCAAGCCGCCGGCGCCAATCGCCCCGGCCATGGCCGATGAGTTGATCATCGTCACCAAGGTAATCGTGAACCCGCCGACGATGCCCGGCAGTGCTTCCGGCAACAGCACATGCCAGATGATGTGCCAGCGGCGGCAGCCCATGGCTTGTGCGGCTTCGATCAAACCGTGGTCGACTTCGCGCAAACTCACTTCGGCAATTCGCGCAAAAAACGGCGTGGCGGCGATGGTCAGTGGCACCACGGCGGCCCACACGCCGTAGGTGGTGCCGACGATCAGCCGGGTAAACGGGATCAGCGCAACCATCAAAATCAGGAAGGGTATGGAGCGGAACAGATTGACGAACGCCCCCAGCACGCGGTTCAGCGCCGGCGCTTGGTAGATGCCGCCCTTGTCGCTGGTGACCAGGAACACCGCCAGCGGAATCCCCACCAGCAGCGCGATCAGTGATGACACACCGACCATCAACAAGGTGTCGATGGCGCCCTGTAATAAACGATCAAACCACATAGCCCAGCACCTCCACCTGTTGTGCCCAGCGCCCGGCAAGGCTGCGCAGTTGTTCGGCATTCTGCGGCGAGCCATTTACCGCCAGCAGCAATTGCCCCAAGGCGTGCCCTTGAATCCGTTCCACACCGCCTTGCAGCAACCGCACGCGCCCGCCGAGGGCGCTGAACAGTGCGGCCAGGTCTGGCTCGTCGGTAGCGCTGCCGGTGAACTGCAAGCGCAGCACCACGGCGGCCTTGGTCGACGCCGCGGTGGCCTGCAAACGGTTTTGCAGCTCTGGCGGCAACGCCTGTTGCAGCGGCGCCAGCAGGGTTTTACTGACCGCGTGCTGCGGGTTGCCGAACACTTGCCACACCGGGCCTTGCTCGACGATGCGCCCGTGTTCGAGCACCACCACGCGGTCGCAGATGTCTCGAATCACCGCCATCTCATGGGTGATCAACACGATGGTCAGGCCCAGGCGTTGGTTGATCTCGCGCAGCAAGCCGAGTATCGACTGGGTGGTCTCCGGGTCGAGGGCCGACGTGGCCTCGTCGCAGAGCAAAATCTGTGGGTCGTGCACCAGCGAGCGGGCGATGCCGACGCGCTGTTTTTGCCCGCCGGACAGCTGCGCCGGGTAGGCCTTGTGTTTGTCTTGCAAGCCGACCAGTTCGAGCAGCTCACGCACCTTTTGCTCGCGTTGCGGCTTGGGCACGCCGGCCACTTTCAGCGGCAATTCGACGTTCTGCCAGACGGTCTTGGCCGACATCAGATTGAAGTGCTGGAAGATCATGCCGATGCGCCGACGCAGCGCCACCAGGCGGTCTTCGTCGAAGTCGCCGATGTCCACCTGATCGATCAACACCCGCCCGCTGCTCGGTTGTTCGAGGCGGTTGATGGTACGGATCAACGAGGATTTACCGGCGCCGCTGCGGCCGATGATGCCGAATACTTCGCCGTGCTGAACCGCCAGGTCGATGCCTTGCAAGGCCTGCACACGGCCGTCGTAAGTCTTGCCCACATTGATAAAACGCAGGTGGGCGTGGTTCAAATCCGCGTGCAGTTCTGCCTGCTCAGCGGTTCTGGGCGGTAAGCCCAGGTCGCGTAGCTGGTCACGTAGTTGAGAGTCGGCGGCGGTCATTTTTTATCTTCCCAGCCGACTTGGTAGAGCGTGCCGAGGGATTTATCCAACGCGGCGCGCACCACCGGCGAGTGCTGGTAGATGTCGACGAACTTGATCACGCGCGGGTCGGTTTTGCTTTTCGGCTGGATCACGAACTGGATCACGTATTCCGGGTGGTCGAGGCCGTCAAACAGCAGCGCCGACTCGGCATCAAAGGTCTTCGACAGGCGGATATACGCCGGGTAGCCCTGCACCAGGTCTGCATCGTCGTAGGCGCGCACCAGTTGCACCGCTTCCACTTGCAGGATCTTGAGCTTCTTCGGGTTGGCCACGATGTCTTCTTCGGTGGCCTTGTAGCCCACGCCCGGCTTGAGCGTGATCAAACCGGCCTTGGCCAGCAGTTGCAAGCCGCGACCGCTGTTGATCGGGTCGTTGGCAATCGCCACGCTGGCGCCTTGTGGCAGGTCGTTGAGGTTTTTGTACTGCTTGGAATACAGCCCGACGTTGTTGATGATGCCGGGCGCGTAGGGCACCAGGTCAAAGCCGGCAGCGGCCTTGGCATTTTCAAGGAACGGGATGTGCTGGAAGTAGTTCACATCGATGTCGCCAGCGGCCAGGCTGACGTTGGGCGCGATCCAGTCGGTGAATTCCACCAGCTCGACTTTCAGGCCTTGTTTGCCGGCCTCTTCAACGGCGGCTTCCAGCGGGATCGCGAAGGCGGCGGTGGTACCGACTTTCAGCGGTGCGTCGGCGGCGAACAGCGCCGAGCTGAATAAACCGAGGGCCAGGGCCAGTGCTTTGACTGGGTGGGTGAGCAGGGTCTTTTTCATAATCGAGTTCCAGTCATAAGGTGTTGGAGCACACAGTGAGGATCTAATGTGGGAGCAAGCCCCCTCGCACATTTTTGATCAGTGCCGGTAGGTGGAGCCGGTGTGTTGTTCGGGCAGGCGGGCGCTGCCATGGAAGACTTTTTCGCGCAAGGTGCCTGCCTCATAGGCGGTTTTGTACGACCCGCGCCGCTGCAACTCCGGTACCACCAGATCAATGAAATCCACGTAGCTTTCCGGCGTGACAATGCGCGTGAGGTTGAAGCCGTCCAGGCCGGTTTCGTTGATCCACGATTCCAGCTCATCGGCGACCTGTTCGGGTGAGCCCACCAAGGTGATATAGCGCCCGCCCAGCGCGTGCTGTTCGAGCAACTTGCGGCGGGTCCAGTCGTTGTTCTGCAAGTTCTGGGTCGCCGACTGGATAGCATTGCTCTTCACGTACTGGATCGGTTCGTCCAGTGCGTACTGCGCAAAATCAATCGCCGTGGATGCCGAAAAGTGCGCCACACCGGCTTCCGCGCTGGCGTAGCTGAGGTACTCGGCGTGCTTGGCCCAGGCCAACGCTTCGGTGGCGCCAACGATGACGTTGAGGCCCATGAACACCTTGATGTCATCCGCGTTGCGCCCGGCCTCGACTGCGCTGGCGCGCACCTTGTCCACCTGCGCCTTGGTCGACGCCTTGTTCTGGCCGCTGATGAATACGCACTCGGCATGCTGCCCGGCGAACAGCAAGCCACGCTCCGAACTGCCGGCCTGGAACAGCACCGGCGTACGCTGCGGCGACGGCTCGCAGAGGTGATAACCCTCCACCTGGTAAAACTCGCCGTGGTGTTCGACCTTGTGCACCTTGCCCGGCTGGGCGTAAACCCGCGCCTGTGGGTCGTTGAGCACCGCGTCGTCTTCCCAGCTGCCTTCCCAGAGTTTGTACAGCACCTGCAGGTATTCATCGGCCTGGTCATAGCGCCGGTCATGCTCGACCTGTTCTGTGAGGCCCATGGCCTTGGCGGCGCTGTCGAGGTAGCCGGTGACGATGTTCCAGCCGACCCGGCCACGGCTCAGGTGGTCAAGCGTGGACATGCGCCGCGCGAACAGATACGGCGGCTCATAGGTGAGGTTGGCGGTCAGGCCGAAGCCGAGGTTTTTGGTCACCGCGGCCATTGCCGACACCAGCAACAGCGGGTCGTTGACCGGCAGTTGGATCGACTCTTTGAGCGGCACATCAATGGCGTTCTGGTACACGTCATACACGCCGACGATGTCGGCGATGAACAAACCGTCGAACAGCCCGCGCTCCAGGGTTTGCGCCAGTTCGGTCCAGTACTCGACGGTTTTGTACTGCGTCGAAGTGTCCCGTGGGTGGGTCCACAAGCCGTGGTTGATATGCCCGATGCAGTTCATGTTGAAGGCATTCAGCAGGATTTTTTTCTTGGCCATTCAGAGAGTCCCCCGCAGCGGCGGGTTTTCATCATTCAGGTAGTAATTGCCCACCGCGTGGTACTTCCAGCGCACCGGGTCGTGCAGGGTGTGCACGCGGGCGTTGCGCCAGTGGCGGTCGAGGCCGTGTTCGGCCAAGGTCGCCTGGCTGCCGGCCAACTCGAACAAGGTGCTGCCGGCGGCCAGGGAAATTTCGGTGCTCAAGGCGCGCACTTCGGCGACGGCGATGGACGCCGCCGCGACCGTTTGGGCGTTACTCTCGGCCTGGGCGCGGTCGAGGAACTCGCCTGCGCGCTCAAGCAAGGCTTCGGCGGCGTGCAGGCGGATGCTCAGGTGGCCGACGCTTTTCAGGGTCAGTGGGTCTTCGGTTGCCTTGTCGTTGCCGGAGTCGATCCACGGGCGAGTCTTGGTGCGCACAAAGTGCAGCGCATCTTCAAAGGCGGCGCGGGCGATGCCGGTGTCGATGGCGGCGTGCAGAATCTGCGCGAGTGGGCCGACGGTGGTCGGGCGTTCGAAGGCGCTCTGGAACGGAATCACATCTTGGGCGGCCACCCACACGTTATCGAACACCACCGAGCCGCTGCCGGTGGTGCGCTGGCCGAAGCCGCTCCAGTCGTCGATCACACTCAGGCCTGCGCTTTCGCGAGGCACAAAGGCCAGTTGCTGCACGCCGTGTTCATCCACCACGGAGGTGGGGATGCGCTGCGCGTAAATCGCGCCCGTAGCGTAGAACTTGCGGCCGTTGATGCGAAAACCATCGCCGTCGCGGGTGAGTGAGGTCACGCGGTCGTGGGCGGTCTTGGTGCCCAGTTCCGCCAAGGCGTTGCCGAACCGCTGACCGGCCAGCACCTCGGCGTACAGGCGCTGTTGCTGAGCCGGGCTGCCGTTTACGCGCAGCACTTCCAGGGCATAAAAATGGTTTTGCGGGATCTGGCCCAGCGACGCATCCGCCTGCGCAATCAGCGCAATCACTTTGGCCAGGGTGACGTTGGACACACCGGCGCCGCCGTGTTCTTTGGGCACGCTGATGCCCCACAGGCCGGAGCGGGAGAACACGTCCAGCTCAGGCAAGGGCAGGCGGCGTTCGCGGTCACGCTGGGCGCTGTCGCGGCGAAAATCTTCGGCCAGGTCACTGGCGACAATAAGGGCGTGTTCATCGCTGGTAATAACCGCGACGTTCGGGGAAAAAGTCATGCGTTTCTCCAGAAGACTGGTCGGTTAAATCCAGGAGTGGCGAGCGGGTAACGTGCCGTTCAGGCGGTAGGCGCCGACTGCGTGATACTTCCAGCGCACCGGGTCGTGCAGCGTGTGCACGCGCGCATTACGCCAATGGCGGTCGAGGTTGAATTCGGCGAGGGTCGCGCGGCTGCCGGCCAGTTCGAAGAGTTTTTCGCTGACCAGCAACGACACTTCGGTGGTCAGCACTTTCGCTTCTGCCACGGCAATCGATGCGCGCGCGGCGGATTGCGCGGTGATCGGCGCAGCACTGACTTCGTCGAGCACTTTACCGGCCTTGCGCAACAGGGCTTCGGCGGCATGCAGTTCGATTTTCAACTTGCCAATATCGGCGATCACATACAGGTCATCACTCGCGCGCTCGACCTTGGCGTCGATCCACGGGCGTGAGCGTTCACGCACGAAGGCGATGGTGTCATCAAGGGCGCCACGCGCGATGCCCGCGTCGATGGCGGCCTGAATCAACTGCGAGACGGCGCCCTGGATATTCGGGCTTTCGCCGATGCGCCAGTTTTCGACCAGCAGCTCGCCGTCCACCGCCACCTGGTCCAACAGCACCGTGCCGCTGGCCGTGGTGCGTTGGCCAAAGCCCGACCAGTCATCCACGATGCGCAGGCCTTCGCTGCCACGGCGTACAAACGCCATGACTTGTTTGCCGTCAGCGTTGAGTGCCTTGATTGCAACCCAGTGCGCGAACAGTGCGCCGGTTGAGTAAAATTTCTGGCCGCTGACCACATAACCGTCACCGTCTGCGCTGATACGCGCCTTCAGCTCCAGGGTGTTCTTGGTGCCGCGTTCCGGGCCACCGTTACCAATGCGCCAACCGTCGAGCACGCTTTGGAACAGCTGCTTTTTCTGGCGCTCGGTGGCGCAGCCTTGCAACAGGTACAGGATGCCGAAATGGTTCTGCGGGATTTGGCCAAGGGCCGGGTCGGCTGCGCTGATAATCGCGAACACGTCAGCCAGGGTCACGAAAGACACTTGCGGGCCGCCGTATTCACGGGGAATGGAAATACTGCCGAGCCCGCTGCGGGTGAACTGCTCGATCTGCGCCCAGGGCAGTTTGCGCTGCTGGTCGCGCTTGGCCGCTTGCAGGCGTGCAGCCTGTGCCAACTCCACGGCTGCGCTCAACGCTTGGGCGTCGTCGCGCAGCACGCTGGCCGGCAATAAAAGTGGGGCTACATCCAAGTCACTTTGGGGGAGTGTTACAGCCACGTTAGACATCAGCGCCGCTCCTTGGCTGCACGTAATGCCCTGGCGTTACGCACCGGGGTAATTTTGATCATACCGACCTCGCATTCAATGAAATAAAAACAGAAAAATCAGAGATGTCCGGTGGTCCGGTGCATATACCCTAGGCGTGTTAAATCTTTAAATAAACTAACTTTTAGGAATATGCATAGACCGGCGATCACCCGGGCTCGCAAGGCGAACCGGGGTGACGCGGTTGGTAGGTAGCCGCGGCCCCGGCCGTGCGGGCTGGCGTCTGTGGCGAGCAGGCGGCGATGTTCAGGGCGCGCATCGGTGCCCAGCGTGAATTATTGCCGACGCGGTCGAGAATGCAGTAGGTCACCTCCAGGCGCGTGTCGTCGCCTGCTTCGACAATCAACGCCGAGGGCACCCACACCTGCACCGGCAGGCCGACGCCACTGGCCTGGATTATCGGCAGGTCCATGCGCACATCACCCCAGCGCAGGGTAATGGCGTCGCCTGTTGCCATGCCCCAATAGGGCTCGATGGTCAGCGGAATACCTCGTCGTACCTGGCGACTGTTGACGCCGTAACGCCCGATGGTTTCGGGCAGGCTCACACGGTTGAGGTTCTGGTTTTCGTCGCAGTTTTCAGTGTTGAGCGGCGCCGCAAGCTGGCCGCCTGGGCAGTCGGTTTTCACCTGCACGCAGGCTACCGCCGAACGTGCCGGCGCGTAGCCTACTTGCAGGACGTGGTAGTGCACGCGTGCCGAGCCATCCTGCACAAAACTTTGCGGGACGCGCAGGCGTGTCGGCGTGCCCACTTTGCACGCGGTAATCCGACGCGAGTCGGCAAAGCAGTTGTTCCAGAACAGCTCGATCAGGTCGCCTTCCTCCATGCCGGGGTAGGGGCCTATGTCCACCTGCAGTTGGGCGGCGGCGAGCGCATTGATGCCGTGTCGATTAGCCTGGGGCAAGGTCGGTGCGGTGAGCATGGCCGGGGTTGCAGTGCGCGTCATCAGTAATCTCCTTTATGCAGCCAGCAGCAATCGTTCCGGCGCCCGAGGCGCAGTGGTGCGCGGGGTGCCGAAAGGAACGATTCAGTGAGTAGCCGGGATGGGATCCAATCCTCTGGACGCTAGATAAGAGGGTTGGCCGCGGGGCGTCAATGGCGGCAAAGGGCTAAACGGCGGGTTGAAGCAAATTCAGAAGGGTCTGACTGGCGGGGGGATTTTTGCGGGGTTGGGGCAGGGTGATTTACCGGTGGCTAATGAGCACGCCCTGTAGGAACGCAGCTCACTGTGCGTGGTTAGCTCAAAAGCGCTTTTTGGCGTGCGCGGGCTTGCTCGCGATGCAGGCATCTCGGACCATCAGGCACGCTCGGTTGATGCCATCGCGAGCAAGCCCGCTCCCACAGTTGACCAGTCCCGGCCATAAAGCTGTTGCGCGCTAATGCGCTAAAAACTTGCTCAAGAACTGCCGGGTGCGCTCTTCCTTGGGGTTGGCAAACAGCGCCTTGGCGTCGCCCTGTTCGACGATCACGCCCTTGTCGAAGAAGACCACCCGGTTGGCTACATCACGCGCAAAACTCATCTCGTGGGTGACGATGACCATGGTGCGGTTTTCTTCGGCGAGGCTACGGATGGTCGCCAGTACTTCGCCAACCAGTTCCGGGTCGAGGGCCGAGGTCGGCTCGTCAAAAAGAATCACCTCCGGCTCCATGGCCAACGCACGGGCAATCGCCACACGCTGTTGCTGGCCACCGGACAAACGCCGCGGGTACGACGCCTCCTTGCCCGCCAGGCCAACCCTGGCCAGCAGTTTGCGGCCCAGCGCATCTGCCGCTTCGCGCGGCATCTTCTTGACCACGATCGGGCCTTCGATGACGTTTTCCAGCGCGGTGCGGTGCGGGAACAGGTTGAAGTTCTGGAACACAAAACCCACGTGCTGGCGCAAGCGCCGTACCAGGCCTTGTTGCTGGTTGAGCGGCTTGCTGCTGTCGATCTCGATGTCACCGACCTTGATGCGGCCGCTGGTGGGCTCTTCAAGAAAATTCAGGCAGCGCAGAAAGGTGGTTTTGCCGGAACCACTGGGGCCAATGATGGCGACAACTTCGCCCGCCTTGACCTCAAGGTCGATGCCGTTGAGTACCACCTGACCGTTGAATTGTTTGGTCAGTTTTTCAACCACGATCATGCTTCAAGACTCCAGGTCATGCCGGTTGACCCGGTCTTCCAGGCGATTTTGAAAATGCGCCAGGATGCTCGCCAAGACCCAGTAGATCAGGGCGGCGGAGAGGTACATGGTGAAAATTTCGAAGGTCCGTGCAGACACCAACTGAGCTTGGCGAAACAGCTCGGGCACCTGGATGGTGGCGGCCAGCGCCGTGTCCTTGACCAGCGAAATAAAGCTGTTGCCCAACGGCGGCAACGCGGTGCGCATGGCCTGCGGCAGGATGGCCCGGCGCAGGGTCTGCGCACGGGTCATGCCGATACTGGCGGCGGCTTCCCACTGGCCGCGCTCGATGGAGCTGATCGCGGCCCGCAGGATTTCACAGGCATACGCCGCCATGTTCAGCGAAAAACCGATCATGGCGGCTGGAATCGGGTCCAGCTCGATGCCCACTTGCGGTAAGCCGTAGTAGATCAGGAACAGCTGCACCAGCAAGGGCGTGCCGCGAAAGAACGACACGTAGACGCGCGCGATCCAGGTGAACGGCTTGAAGCGCGACAAGCGCATCAAGGCCAGGCCGAAGCCCAGCAGCGAGCCAAACAGCATGCCGCCGAGGCTGAGAATCACCGTGTAGTACGCGCCCTTGAGCAGAAAGGGCGCGGAGTCCAGCGCGAGTTGAAAACCTGCTTCCATTATTGAGTGACGTCAGCGTTGAAGTATTTCTCGGAGAGCTTCTTCAAGGTGCCATCGGCACGCAGTTCGTCGATAGCTTTGTTCACCGCGGCGAGCAACTCAGGGTCGCCTTTGCGCAGCGCAACACCGGCTTCCTGACGCGAGAAGGCGTCGCCTGCAGCGGCGGTGTCCGGGGCTTTTTTGGCGTATTCCAGCGCGGCCAGGCGGTCGATCAGAATGGCGTCGATGCGGCCGATACGCAGGTCCTGGAACTTGGTTGGGTCATCGTTATAGGTCTTGATAATGGCTTTAGGCTGGTTTTCCTTGAGCCATTGTTCGTAGTTGGTGCCCAGGCCTACACCGATCTTTTTGCCCGCCAGGTCGTTGGCGCTCTTGATCGAATCGACGTTCTTTTTCAGAACCAGCGCCTGAATACCGGAGACGGTGTAGGGCTGGGAGAAGTCGTACTTTTTCTTGCGCTCCTCGGAGATCGTCACCTGGTTGATCACAGCGTCCAGGCGCTTGGATTCCAGGGCGGCGAGGATGCCGTCCCACGGGGTGGCGCTGAGCTTGACCTTGACGCCGAGCTTCTTGGCCAGCGCTTCGGACAACTCGACTTCGAAACCGGTGAGCTTGCCGTCTTCACCGACGAAGCTGAACGGTGGGTAAGTGCCTTCCAGGCCAACCTTGAGCTCGCCGGCCTTTTTGATCGAGTCCAACTGCTCGCCGGCAACCGCCTGGCCCATCCAACCCGCACCCAGCGCCAGGCCCAATGTTCCCACCAGCAACGTGCGACGCAATACTGAAATAGTCATGAACAGCCTCTGTGTTTTTTAGGTTGAGCGGATGCGGTACTCGTATCCTGCCTTAAAGCGCGGTCGGCGTCTTCGCCTGCGGCGCGACTATAAAGCCAGTTCCTAAGACTTGAAAATAATATAAATATAATTTGATATTCCATTTTAGAATATCTCACCGATCCATTGTGGGAGCGGGCTTGCTCGCGATAGCGCTGTGTCAGTTGAAAAATAGCTACCTGACACCGCGCAATCGCGAGCAACCCTGCTTCCACATTTTGATCTGCGTTTATTCAATTGAACGCCGAATCATACGCAAACAGCGCCGGCGCCCCGCCGGTGTGCAGAAAAAGGATCGGGCCGTTCTCAAACCGCTGACGCCCGATGCCATCCAGCAAACCCGCCATGGCCTTGCCAGTGTAGACCGGGTCTAACAGCAGGCCCTCCTGACTGGCCAGCAGTTTGACAGCCGCCAAGGTGCCGGCGTTCGGCTCGCCGTAGCGCGGGCCGAAGTATTCGTCCCACAAAATCACTTTGAACGCCTCGGGCACGTCCACGCCCAGCAACTCGGCGGTGCGTTCGGCCAGGCCCTGCACTTTCGGGCGCTGGGCCTCGTCGGTGCGCGACACGGTCACGCCGATTACCGGCAAATTCGGCAGCACCTCACTCAGCGCCAATGCCAGCCCGCTGTGAGTGCCCGCACTGCCGGAGGCCAGCACCACGGCGGCGAATTGAATGCCGCTGTCTTCGATCTGCCCGGCCAGTTCCAGCCCGGCGCGCACATAACCCAGCGCACCGAGTGCGTTCGAGCCGCCAATCGGCACCAGGTACGGTTTTTTACCGTTGCTGCGCAGGCGGTCGGCGACGGCGTTGAGTTGCTCGTCGACGTTGTCGAGGTTTTCGACCCGTTCAACCTTGGCGTCGAACAGCTCCAGCAGCAGGCGGTTGCCGTTGCCCAAGTAGCTGGGGTCTTCGGTGCCGGTGGGGTTTTCCAGCAGCGCAACGCAGCCCATGCCGAGCCTGGCCGCGAGGGCGGCGGTCTGGCGTACGTGGTTGGACTGGATGGCGCCGGCGGTCACCAGGGTGTCGGCACCTTGGGCGATGGCATCGGCGGCCAGGTATTCGAGTTTGCGCAGCTTGTTGCCGCCCATGGCCAAGGGCGTCGTATCGTCGCGTTTGACGTAAATGTCCCTGCCCAACCAGGCCGACAGCCGCTCGAGCTTTTCCAGGGCAGTGGCGCCGCCGAGCAGTTCCAGGCGGTTAAAACGGTCGAGCTGTTGTTTGATCATGGCTACGCACGGTGGCTAAGTGATGGGGCGACTATAGGCAGGCACTTTTCATCGGGCAACCGCCAATCCACTATGCGATTTGGTTATTTGCTCGGCATGATTGGTTATTAAGGCTGATGCATTGGCATGTCGTAAAGTAAGCGGCAATTTCATCTACAAGCTGCAAGTGACCCGCTCAAGTAAAAGCCAAGCTGCTTTTGCTTGCCGCTTTAAGCTTGCCGCTTACCACTACCGAAGGCCTCCCCTTGAGTGAGCGTTCCAGTCATTGGCAATTACACACCATCGTCAACGAACTGCGCGACGCCCGGGACCAGTGGCGAGCGCGCAATGGCCGTTTGAGTGGCGAGCACGGCGGGCGCGAATTACCCGCGCGTGAAGCGATGGCGCACATTCTTGAAGCGCTGTGCGGGGCGTTGTTTCCGATGCGCCTGGGGCCGGTGGACCTGCGTGAAGAAAGTGAAGACTTTTACGTCGGGCATACCCTCGACGTCGCCTTGAATGCCTTGCTCGGCCAGGCCCGCCTGGAGCTGCGTTACGCCGCACGCCAGGGCGGTAAAGATGACGTCGAAGTCGACGCGCTGGCCATCCGCTTGATTCAGGATTTCGCCCTGGCGCTGCCTTCACTGCGCAGCCTGCTCGACACCGACGTGTTGGCCGCCTATCACGGCGACCCGGCCGCGCGCAGTGTGGATGAGGTATTGCTGTGCTACCCGGGGATTCTGGCGGTGATTCACCATCGCCTCGCGCACCATCTGTACCGCGCCGGGTTGCCGCTGTTGGCGCGCATCAGCGCGGAGATTGCGCACTCGGCCACCGGTATTGATATTCACCCAGGCGCGCAAATCGGCCCGAGTTTCTTTATCGACCACGGCACGGGCGTGGTGATTGGCGAGACCGCGATCATTGGCGAGCGCGTGCGTATTTACCAGGCCGTGACGTTGGGCGCCAAGCGCTTCCCGGCGGATGAGGACGGGCAGTTGCAAAAGGGCCATCCCCGGCATCCGATTGTTGAGGATGACGTGGTGATCTACGCCGGGGCGACGATTTTGGGGCGCATTACCATAGGCAAGGGTTCGACGGTGGGCGGCAATGTGTGGCTTACCCGCAGTGTGCCAGCTGGGGCGAACATCACGCAGGCGAACCTGCAGCATGATGATGGGGCGCAAAAGTAGCGACTCAACACACATCCAATGTGGGAGGGAGCAAGCTCCCTCCTATTAAACTAAAAATAACCTATTGTTTTTGCTATTAAAATTTATTTGGGCTGGTGACTTTGGTCTTGGGTGCATATCCGTTACTGAGTTTATGGCTTATATCGGTTCCGCTCTTACAGCGGGTCACTTTTGAAAATCCGGAAGCCGGCCCAGTCAAAAGTAACCAAAGCGCTCTTGCCTCACCACTCGGCACCTCGCTCCGACATTACGCAGCGGGCCGCCGCGACGGGGCGTCCCTGCCCCGTCGCGTTCGGCCATCGTGGTTTAACGGGGCGCTTCTCAGATCAAGATCAAAATCACAAGCAGGCGGCCCGAAAGCCGACCCAATCCCCCAAGCAGAACTTGGTCAAACTGTGGGAGGGGGCTTGCTCCCGATGGCGGTGGGTCAGTCAACTCATGTATCAACTGTAAAACTGCTATCGGGAGCAAGCCCCCTCCCACAAAAAGCAAAAAAAGCAGATCTGCTGTGTATGCAAAACTGTCTTTTGATCTGCTTCAACCACTCAGGCCGGCTTCCGGGCCTTTCAAAAGCGACTCGCTGTAAGAGCCAGCCCTTTCAAGGTCTTTTGAGCTTAGCTGCCTTGAGTACCCGATCCGTCGACACGTGAGCATTCGCGGCTTTGCCTTCCAGCCACTCTTTGGG
>NZ_LKBR01000022.1:73446-73618 GCF_002723595.1 Pseudomonas sp. ICMP 460 | reverse complement strand
ATTTTGGTTTGTGAACACATTCAAACTGTGGGAGCAAGCCCCTCCCACATTTTGGTTTGTGAACACATTCAAACTGTGGGAGCAACCCCCCTCCCACATTTTGGTTTGTGAACACATTCAAACTGTGGGAGCAAGCCCCTCCCACATTTTGGTTTGTGAACACATTCAAACT
>NZ_LKBR01000022.1:0-73414 GCF_002723595.1 Pseudomonas sp. ICMP 460 | reverse complement strand
CTGTGGGAGCAAGCCCCTCCCACATTTTGGTTTGTGAACACATTCAAACTATGGGAGCAAGCCCCCTCCCACATTCTGGTTTGTGAACACATTCAAACTGTGGGAGCAACCCCCCTCCCACATTTTGGTTTGTGAACACATTCAAACTGTGGGAGCAAGCCCCTCCCACATTTTGGTTTGTGAACACATTCAAACTGTGGGAGGGGGCTTGCTCCCGATGGCGGTAGTTCAGTCACTCAATAACCTGCTCCATCATCCACTTCACAAAATCGCGCACCTTGGGCACCTCCGCCGAATGCTCGGGGTACGCCAGGTAATACGCATCCTGGCTCGGCAACGCATGCTGCCAGGGAATCACCAGCTTACCCTCGGCCAGTTCCTCTTCCACCAGAAACCTTGGCAGCAATGCCACGCCGCAGCCCACTTGCGCGGCACGGATGCACATATAGAAGGTGTCGAATCGCGGCCCATGGTAGCTGTGCTCAGTGTGCAAACCCTGGCTGGCGAACCAGTCATGCCAACCCTGCGGTCGCGAGGCATTTTGCAACAGCACCAGTTCGCTCAATTGCGTGGGGTCGCTGAACGGCTGCGCGGGCAAGCTCTCGGGCGCACACACCGGCACCAGTTCTTCGCTGAACAGTTTCAGGCTTTCGGTGCCAGGCCGTGAGCCCTGGCCGAAGTAGAAGGCCATGTCGGCCTTGCCTTGCAGCAGCTCATCGGGTGCCTGTTCATTGCACAGGTCGAGGTGGATGTGCGGGTGCCGCAAGCGCCAGCCCTTGAGGCGCGGCACCAGCCAGCGTGCGCCGAAGGTGTAGGGCGTGGACACGCGCAGCACTTCGGTCTCGCCACCGTAGGAGCGCAGGTAATGCGTGGACATCTCGACCTGCGTGAGAATTTTGCGCACTTCCACCAGGTACAAATCGCCCGCCGGGGTCATCTGCAAGCGGCGGCGCACCCGGCGAAACAGCAGGTGTTGCAGCAATTCTTCCAATTGCGCCACTTGCTTGCTCACGGCGCTTTGCGTGAGGTTCAGTTCCTCGGCGGCGCGTGTGAAACTCAGGTGGCGGCTGGCGGCTTCGAAACACTGCAGGGCGGTGATCGAGGGCAAATGTCTTCGGTTGAGCACGGCATGCCTCTTTTTATTCTTTGCATGAATAAACGGAATGATATCTCGCCTAATCGTCGTTTGTTGGCACGTCTTCTGCCAGCTAAAAATAAACTCACGGATCGTCGTGTGGGCCGCGGCGCAATTTTTTCTGTATAGAGTGAAGGAGTGACCCATGGTTGCCGCATTGCTTGACCGTCTCGGGATTGACCCGACGCTGTACCAGTCGGGTAAACACCCTGTGCATTCGCCGATTGATGGCAGCGTGATCGGCAACGTGCACTGGGAAGGTGCCGCCGAGGTGGAGCAGCAGGTCAGTCGTGCCGAGCATGCATTCGACGCTTGGCGCAAGGTGCCGGCACCGCGCCGCGGCGAGTTGGTGCGCCAGCTCGGCGACGTGCTGCGTCAATATAAGGCCGACCTGGGCGAATTGGTGTCGTGGGAAGCCGGCAAGATCACCCAGGAAGGCTTGGGTGAAGTGCAGGAAATGATCGACATTTGCGATTTCGCCGTCGGCCTGTCCCGTCAGTTGTACGGCTTGACCATCGCCTCCGAGCGCCCCGGCCACCATATGCGTGAAACCTGGCACCCGCTGGGCGTGGTCGGCGTGATCAGTGCGTTCAACTTTCCGGTCGCGGTGTGGGCGTGGAACACCACGCTGGCGCTGGTCTGCGGCAACGCGGTTATCTGGAAACCGTCGGAAAAAACCCCACTCACCGCGCTGGCCTGCCAGGCGCTGTTCGAGCGCGTGTTGAAAAATTTCAAGGACGCGCCCGAGTACCTCAGCCAAGTGGTCATCGGCGGCCGTGACGCTGGCGCGGCACTCGTGGATGACCCGCGTGTGGCCCTGATCAGCGCCACCGGCAGCACCCGCATGGGCCGCGAAGTGGCGCCCAAAGTGGCCGCACGTTTTGCCCGCAGCATTCTGGAGCTGGGCGGCAACAACGCGATGATCCTAGGCCCCAGCGCTGATTTGGACATGGCCGTGCGCGCCATCCTGTTCAGCGCCGTCGGCACCG
Source organism: Pseudomonas sp. ICMP 460 (assembly GCF_002723595.1). NCBI lineage: Bacteria > Pseudomonadati > Pseudomonadota > Gammaproteobacteria > Pseudomonadales > Pseudomonadaceae > Pseudomonas > Pseudomonas sp. ICMP 460. The sequence goes on along the minus strand of NZ_LKBR01000022.1, from coordinate 71,290 downwards.
CCGGCCAGCGTTGCACCAGCCTGCGCCGGTTGATCGCGCACGCATCGGTCAAGGATGAAATCCTCACCCGGTTGAAAGCTGCGTACGCCAAGGTGCGCATTGGCCACCCGCTGGAAGGCAATCTGGTCGGCCCGCTGATCGACAAACACGGCTTCGAGACTATGCAGGACGCCCTGGAACAAGCCTTGAGCGAAGGCGGCAAGGTGTTCGGCGGCAAGCGTCAGTTGCAAGATAAATTCCCGAACGCCTACTACGTGTCGCCAGCGATTGTAGAAATGCCCGAGCAAAGCGAGGTGGTGTGCACGGAAACCTTCGCGCCGATTTTGTATGTGATCGGCTACACCGACTTCAGCGAAGCGCTGCGCCTGAACAATGCCGTGCCGCAAGGCCTGTCGTCGTGCATTTTCACCACGGATGTGCGCGAGGCGGAGCAGTTCATGTCGGCGGTGGGCAGTGACTGCGGCATCGCCAACGTCAACATCGGCCCAAGCGGCGCGGAAATCGGCGGCGCGTTTGGCGGTGAGAAAGAGACCGGTGGCGGGCGCGAGTCGGGTTCGGACGCATGGCGCGGGTACATGCGTCGCCAGACCAATACCGTGAACTACTCGCTGGAATTACCCTTGGCGCAGGGCATTACCTTCGACTGAAGTTACTGAAGTTACTGAGGTCAATGAGGTCAATGTGGGAGGGGGCTTGCTCCCGATGGCGGTGTGCCCGTCAACAGAGATACACCTGACACACCGCCATCGGGAGCCAGCCCCCTCCCACAGTTGATCGGGTTGGCCATTAACAATAATAGTTGTTTGTTGGGTCCTCTGCGGAGTCTGGCAATGCCCTTACGCGAAGCATGTTTGTGGGAACAACTCACCCCTGGCCGCCCGGACCGTGCTGCGCTTAACGGCGAGGTGAAGGTTGATGTGTGCGTGATCGGCGCCGGCATCACCGGCCTCTCGGCAGCGATTCATTTGCTTGAGCAGGGCAAAAGCGTCGCCGTGCTTGAAGCGCATCGCACCGGGCATGGCGGTTCGGGGCGCAACGTCGGGCTGGTTAACGCGGGCCTGTGGATTCCCCCGGACGAGATCGAGGCCGGTTTCGGCGAAGCAGTCGGCAGCCAGCTCAACCGCATGCTGGGTGCGGCACCGTCTTTGGTGTTCAGCCTGATCGACAAATACAGCATCGATTGCCAATTGCGCCGTGAGGGCACCTTGCACATGGCGCACAACGCGCGTGGCGAGGCGGATTTACGCAGCCGTGAAGCACAATGGAAGCGCCGTGGCGCGCCGGTTGAATTGCTCACCGGCCAGGCCTGCGAGCAAGCCACCGGCACCCAAAAGATCGCCGCCGCCTTGCTCGACCGGCGCGCCGGCACCTTGAACCCGATGGCCTACACCTGTGGTTTGGCGAGTGCCGCCGTCGGTCTTGGCGGGCAACTGTTCGACCATTCCCCGGTCACCCAGCTTGAACGCCAGGGTTCACTCTGGTCGGTGCAAACCGCGCAAGGTTCGGTGCAGGCGGCGCACGTGGTAATCGCCTCAAACGCCTACACCGAAGGCGAGTGGACCGAACTGCGGCGCAATTTTTTCCCCGGTTATTACTATCAGGTCGCCTCGGCACCGCTGACCGGCGACGCCGCCCAACAGGTGCTTCCGGGCGGGCAGGGCTCCTGGGACACGCGCCAAGTACTCAGCAGCATCCGCCGCGACGCCGATGGCCGCCTGTTGCTCGGCAGCTTGGGCAACGGCAATCAAAAACCCGCGTGGTTCCTCAAGGCGTGGGCCGATAGGGTGCAGCAGCATTACTTTCCCTACCTCAAAGGGGTGCAATGGGAATACACCTGGACCGGCTGCATCGCCTTTACCCCGGATCACCTGATGCGCCTGTTTGAACCTGCACCGGGCCTGTTGGCAGTGACAGGTTATAACGGGCGTGGCGTGACCACCGGCAGCGTGGTGGGCAAGGCATTCGCTGATTATGTGTGTCACCAGAATGCCCAGGCGTTGCCGATTCCCTTTGCACCGATGCAGCGGCTGGCCAGCCCAGGCCTGCGCAGTTGCCTGTATGAAGCGGGGTTTTCGCTGTATCACGCCGGGCAATGCCTGCGCATCGTCATCTGATGAGCGCAAGGCGGGTTTTTCCTGGCAGGCTACTCATCTGTATTGGTGCGAGTTGTAGCAATCACGCACTGTAAATGTGCAGTTCCGTTACGCATGTTGTTACACGTGCAGGAACTGCCGTTTATTCGTCTGGTCGCGGGTGCGACCCGTCAAGGTTGTACCTTTTTTGTCTGCGGTTGCACCTGTGCGAGCCAGACGGTTGCACGTGCAGCCAAAAGGAGGTGCTGAGCCCTGAACAATAATGACACCGTGTCTTTTTGAAGAATAAAAACGTAATGGCACGCGCCTTGCTCTGAGCTTTGTGTGAAGGGTTGAACACAAGTCGTTGTGCCAATAATCAAAAATATCGGAGCACCACTCATGTCCCAGACGTTTTACAAGAAAGGTTTTCTGGCCCTCGCCGTTGCCGCGGCGTTGGGTGTTTCTACGTTTGTTCAAGCTGATGTGAAGATTGGCGTTGCGGGGCCGATGACCGGCGCCAACGCGGCTTTCGGTGAGCAGTACATGAAAGGTGCCCAAGCGGCAGCCGATGTGATCAACAAAGCGGGCGGTATCAACGGCGAGCAAATCAAGCTGGTCGCCGGCGACGATGCCTGTGAGCCAAAGCAAGCGGTGGCCGTGGCCAACCGCCTGGTCGACCAGGAGAAGGTAATCGGCGTGGTCGGCCACTTCTGCTCCTCGAACACCATTCCAGCCTCTGAAGTGTACAGCGACGCGGGCGTGATCATGATCACCCCGGGCTCCACCAACCCGACGGTCACCGAGCGCGGCCTGTCGGCGGTGTTCCGCATGTGCGGGCGTGATGACCAGCAAGGCATCGTCGCCGGTGACTACATCGTCGACGTGCTCAAAGGCAAAAAAATCGCAGTCATCAACGACAAAGACACCTACGGCAAAGGCTTGGCTGACGCCACCTCTGCCCAGTTGACCAAGCGCGGCGTCAAGCCGGTGCTGGAAGAAGGCCTGACCCGTGGCGAGAAAGACTTCAGCGCCCTGGTCACCAAGATCCGCTCCGTAGGCGCTGACGTGGTTTACTTCGGCGGCCTGCACCCGGAAGCCGGCCCGTTGGTTCGCCAACTGCGTGAAGCTGGCCTGAAAGACGTCAAGTTCATGTCGGATGACGGCGTGGTCACCGACGAACTGGTCGCGACCGCCGGTGGCAAACAGTACGTGGATGGCGTGTACATGACCTTCGGCGCCGACCCGCGCCTGCTGCCGGACAGCAAAACCGTCGTGGAAGAATTCAAGAAGAGCGGTTACGAGCCTGAAGGCTACACCCTGTACGCCTACGCCTCGGTTCAGGCACTGGCGGCTGGCTTCAACGGCGCCAAAAACAACAAAGGCGAAGACGCCGCCAAGTGGCTCAAGGCTAACCCGGTGAAAACCGTGATGGGTGAAAAAGCCTGGGATTCCAAGGGTGACCTGAAAATCTCCGACTACGTGGTTTACCAGTGGGACAAAGACGGCAAATACCACCAGCTGGAAAAGCAGAAGTAAGCCTGAGCGCCACATAACCCCTGTGTGATTGGCGCTGTGATCGATCTCTGTTTTTTCCTCCAGAAGGGCCGCACACCCACGGGTGTGCAGGCTCTCACCGCGTGAGATTGCGTTATGGATGGTATTTTCCTGCAGCAACTGGTCAATGGCCTGACCCTCGGGTCGGTCTATGGCCTGATCGCCATCGGCTACACAATGGTCTATGGCATCATTGGCATGATCAACTTCGCCCACGGCGAGGTTTATATGATTTCCGCTTACCTGGCGGCGATCAGTCTGGCACTGCTGGCTTACTTCGGCATCGAATCCTTCCCGCTGCTCATTCTCGGCACCTTGGTGTTCACGGTGGTTGTCACCGGCGTTTACGGCTGGGTCATTGAACGTGTCGCCTACAAACCGCTGCGCAACTCCACCCGACTGGCACCGCTGATCAGCGCCATCGGTATTTCGCTGATCCTGCAGAACTACGCGCAGATCGCCCAAGGTGCCAAGCAACAAGGTATTCCAACTCTGCTGGCCGGCGCCTGGCGTGTCGATATCGGCAGCGGGTTCGTGCAGTTGACCTACACCAAGGTGTTTATTCTGGTGGCCGCGTTTCTCGGCATGGGGCTGCTGACCTACATCATCAAGTACACCAAGCTCGGCCGCATGTGCCGCGCCACCCAGCAAGACCGCAAGATGGCGTCGATCCTCGGTATCAACACCGACCGCGTGATCTCCTACGTGTTTGTCATCGGCGCCGCCATGGCCGCGCTGGCTGGCGTGCTGATCACCCTCAATTACGGCACGTTCGACTTTTACGCGGGCTTCATCATCGGCATCAAGGCGTTTACCGCAGCGGTACTCGGCGGCATCGGTTCCCTGCCTGGGGCCATGTTGGGCGGGATTATCCTGGGTATCTCCGAGTCGTTGTTCGCGGGGATGATCAACTCTGACTACAAAGACGTGTTCAGTTTCTCGCTGCTGGTGGTGATTCTGATTTTCCGTCCTCAGGGCCTGCTGGGTCGCCCGCTCGTGGCTAAGGTGTAAACATGTCTGCTGCCAAACCTATTGATATCAAGAAAAGTGTGGTCGATACGGTCTTAGCCGGGCTGATAGCGCTGATCGTATTCGGGCCAATCGTCGGCGTGGTGCTCGACGGCTACAGCTTCAACCTGCAACCTGCGCGTGTGGCTGCGCTGGTCGCCATTGTGATGGTTGGCCGCTTCGCCATGAGCCTGTTCCTGCAAACCCCCAAGGGCCTGAAAGTGCTGCAGGGCTTTGAAAGCAGTGGCTCGGGCGTGCACGTGCTGGCGCCGGACTACAAATCACGCCTGCGCTGGATCATCCCGGCGCTGATCGTGATTGCCATCGTGTTCCCGATCTTCGCCAACAAGTACCTGTTAACCGTGGTGATCCTCGGGCTGATCTACGTGTTGCTCGGCCTGGGCCTGAACATTGTGGTGGGCCTGGCCGGCTTGCTCGACCTCGGTTACGTGGCGTTCTATGCGATTGGCGCCTACGGCCTGGCGCTGGGTTACCAATACCTCGGCCTCGGGTTCTGGACGGTGTTGCCGTTGGCCGCCATCGCGGCGGCGCTGGCGGGCTGCATACTCGGCTTCCCGGTACTGCGAATGCACGGTGACTACTTGGCCATCGTGACCCTGGGCTTTGGTGAAATCATCCGCTTGGTGCTGAACAACTGGCTGTCTTTTACCGGCGGCCCGAACGGCATGCCGGTGCCTTCGCCGACCTTCCTCGGCCTGGAGTTCGGGCGCAAAGCGAAGGACGGCGGCATTCCGTTTCACGAGTTCTTCGGCCTCGATTACAACCCCAATATCAAGTTCATGTTCATCTACATCGTGCTGTTTTTAGTGGTGTTGGCTGTGCTGTACGTCAAGCACCGCCTGACTCGCATGCCGGTCGGCCGCGCCTGGGAAGCCTTGCGTGAAGATGAAATCGCCTGCCGTTCGATGGGCCTCAACCACGTACTGGTAAAACTGTCGGCGTTCACCATCGGTGCCTCCACGGCCGGTTTGGCCGGGGTGTTTTTCGCCAGTTACCAGGGCTTCGTCAACCCGTCGTCGTTTACCTTCTTCGAGTCGGCGCTGATCCTCGCCATTGTGGTGTTGGGCGGCATGGGTTCGACGGTAGGCGTGGTGATCGCGGCGTTCGTCTTGACCGTCGCACCGGAGTTGCTGCGCAGCTTCTCTGAATACCGCGTGCTGCTGTTTGGCGTGCTGATGGTGGTGATGATGATCTGGCGCCCACGCGGCTTGATCCGCATCAGCCGCACCGGTGTGACACCACGCAAGGGGGTGGCGCCATGAGCAAAGAAATCGTGCTGTCTGTGGAACACCTGATGATGCATTTTGGTGGCATCAAGGCCTTGAGCGACGTGAGCCTCAAGGTCGAGCGCAACTCGATTTTCGCCCTGATCGGCCCCAACGGCGCCGGCAAAACTACCGTGTTCAACTGCCTCACCGGCTTTTACAAAGCCAGCGGCGGCAAAATCGAACTCAACGTGCGTGGCAAGCAGACCAACGTGATCCAGTTGCTCGGCGAGCGCTTTAAAGCCGTCGATTTCGTGTCGCCGAAAAGCTTTTTCAGCCGGGTGTACTACAAGATGTTCGGTGGCACCCACCTGGTCAACCGCGCAGGCCTGGCGCGTACATTCCAGAACATTCGCCTGTTCAAGGAAATGTCGGTGCTGGAAAACCTGCTGGTGGCCCAGCACATGTGGGTCAACCGCAACATGCTGGCCGGCATCCTCAATACCAAGGGCTACCGCAAGGCCGAAAGCGACGCCCTCGACCACGCGTTTTACTGGTTGGAGGTGGTCGACCTGGTGGACTGCGCCAACCGCCTGGCCGGTGAGCTTTCCTACGGCCAACAGCGCCGCCTGGAAATCGCCCGAGCCATGTGCACGCGGCCGCAGATCATCTGCCTGGACGAACCGGCAGCGGGCCTCAACCCTCAGGAAACCGAAGCCCTCAGCGCGATGATTCGCCTGCTGCGCGATGAACACGACATCACGGTGGTGCTGATCGAACACGACATGGGCATGGTGATGAGTATTTCCGACCACATCGTGGTGCTTGACCATGGCAACGTGATCGCCGAAGGCGGCCCGGACGCGATCCGCAACGACCCGAAAGTGATCGCCGCCTACCTGGGCGCCGATGAAGAGGAACTGGTATGAACGGGCCTATCCTCGAACTGAAAGACCTGGACGTGTTTTACGGCCCGATCCAGGCGCTTAAAAAAGTCTCGCTGCACATCAACGAAGGCGAAACCGTGAGCCTGATCGGCTCCAACGGCGCGGGTAAATCCACGCTGCTGATGTCGATCTTTGGCCAGCCACGCGCCGAGTCGGGGCAGATTCTTTACAACGGTGTCGACATTACCCACAAGTCGTCGCACTACATCGCCTCCAACGGCATTGCGCAGTCGCCGGAAGGGCGGCGGGTGTTCCCCGACATGACCGTCGAGGAAAACCTGCTGATGGGCACCATCCCGATTGGCGACAAGTTTGCCGCCGAGGACATGCAGCGCATGTTCGAGCTGTTCCCACGGCTCAAGGAACGGCGCACCCAACGCGCGATGACCATGTCGGGTGGTGAGCAGCAAATGCTCGCCATCGCCCGCGCGCTGATGAGCCGCCCCAAACTGTTGCTGCTGGACGAACCAAGCCTGGGCCTGGCGCCGATTGTGGTAAAGCAGATTTTCGCCACCCTGCGCGAGTTGGCGGCCACCGGGATGACCATCTTTCTGGTGGAGCAGAACGCCAACCACGCACTGCGCTTGTCGGACCGAGCGTATGTGATGGTCAACGGCGAGATTCGCCTGACCGGCACCGGCAAGGAACTGCTGGTGAACGAGGAAGTGCGCAACGCCTACCTCGGCGGCCACTGATCTAAAGGCTTGATGCAACAACCCATGTGGGAACCGGCTCTCTGTGGGAGCTGGCTTTCCTGCGATGGGATCTCCTCGGGCTAACTGAAAGACCGAGGGGCTTGCCTCGCAGGCAAGCCAGCTCCCACATGAAACGGTTCCCACATTTGTTTTTGGGGTGTTTTCAGTGCCCCGCCAAATTGTGGAAAACAAATCCGCGCACCCTCTAAAGCGCGACATATAGCCGCCGCAAATGCCTGTTTTGTCACAGTTTTGACTTGTCCCCATTCGCTGTGGAACCGGCTGTGGGTAACGTGGGAGTAGCTGGCTGAAAGCCTTTGATTACGTGGCTTGCAGCGCGATGGTTGTTTTATGATCAGCGACTTTTTCGCGACCTGTCGAGGGGTTTGTCAACCTGTTTAAAGACACAGGTATATGACCGATTTATGTAACGTCAGCCTGTGGATAAGTCTGTGACTAAACTCTGGAAAGACCTCCACAGAGGCCGGAATGACTGGCCTGGAGCCATCGTTCTAAATGACCTTCAGTGCACACGCGTACATACGCCCCGGCCCAGGTCAAGCAAAAAACTTTCTAAAACCGCCTGCAGGCCTTGTATAAAGCGGCCTGAAGCTTTTTGCACTTGCCCCCAAAGACTGTGGGCGCAGTTGTGGATAACCTGCGCGTATATGGCTACAGGCCACGGTTCATAAGGCGTTGCGCGTATTGGTTAAAAACTGATCAGGCATTCGCGAGTTGATGCGCTTAGCGGTTGCCGCAACGAGCGCGTAAGGGCATTCTGCTGGCTGATTTTTTCTCGATGCCTGCAAGGAGAACACCATGTCCGACACGCTGTTTATTACTGGCGCAACTTCAGGCTTCGGCGAAGCCTGTGCCCGTCGTTTTGCCGACGCCGGCTGGAAACTGGTGCTCACCGGCCGTCGTGCCGACCGCTTGAATGCCTTGGTCGAAGAACTTTCCAAACAAACCGAAGTGCACGGCCTGGTCGTCGACGTACGTGACCGCAAGGGCATGGAAGACGCCATCGCCAACCTGCCGCCAGCCTTCGCCACGTTGCGCGGGCTGATCAACAATGCAGGCCTGGCCGTGGGCACCGACCCTGCGCCCAAGTGCAGCCTCGACGATTGGGAAACCATGGTCGACACCAACATCAAAGGCCTGCTGACCACCACCAGCCTGCTGCTGCCGCGCCTGATCGCCCACGGGCGTGGCGCCGGTATCGTCAACCTCGGTTCCATCGCCGGCAGCTACCCGTACCCGGGCAGCCACGTGTATGGCGGCTCCAAGGCATTCGTTAAGCAGTTCTCGTTGAACCTGCGCTGCGACCTGCAAGGCACCGGCGTGCGCGTGACCAACCTTGAGCCAGGCTTGTGTGAGAGCGAGTTCTCGCTGGTGCGCTTCGGCGGTGACCAGTCGCGCTATGACGCAACCTACGCCGGCGCCGAGCCGATCCAGCCGCAAGACATTGCCGACACCATCTTCTGGGTGATGAACACCCCGGCGCACGTCAACATCAACCGCCTGGAGCTGATGCCGGTGAGCCAGACCTGGGCCGGGTTTGCGATTGAGCGTGGCGCCAAGTAAGGCGTTAGACCGAGTGGCCTGCATCGCGAGCAAGCCCGCTCCCACACTTGATCGGGTTCCAACATGAGAACGCGGCCAATGTGGGAGGTGGCTGGCTGCCGATGGCGGCATATCTGCCAAAACACGACATACGGTACACTCCTCGGCTGAAGCCCATGCGCACTGTATGGCTTTAGGTATTAGCAGGAGGAAATGTGAGTAACCGGGGTGAGCAGGCACTGCTCAAACAATCGACCATCCTGATGTTCGCTGTCGCGATCGCCGGGATTGTCACGGGTGTGATGTCAGGCGCCCAATCGATTCTATTCGACGGCTTTTTCTCGCTGATCGCCACCGCCATCAAGGTGTTGATGCTGATCACGGCCAAGCTGATCGCTAAAAAAAGCAATGAGCGCTTCCAGTTCGGCTATTGGCACCTGGAGCCGATGGTGCTGCTGATCGAGGGCAGCTTTTTGCTGTTGATTGCCGTCTACGCGTTTCTCAACGGCGTGTTCGGCATCATCAATGGCGGGCGCGAGATCGAGTTGGGGCTGGTGATTGTCTATGCGGCGGTGTTTACCGTTGTCGAATTCGCCTACTTTTTCTACGTGCGCCACCGCAACCGCAGGCTCAAATCCTCGCTGATTCAGTTCGACAATATCAGTTGGCTGGTGGACGCGATGCTCTCGGTGGGCTTGCTGATCAGTTTTCTCGCCGCGCTGTTGCTCAAGTCTCAGGGCTATGACGAGTGGGCGGTGTATGTCGACCCGCTGATCCTGATTGTGTTGGCCCTGAGCATGCTGGCGCCGGCGTTCAAGATCCTGCGGCCGGCGTTGCGAGAGGTGCTGGGCATTGCCCCGGACCACCTTGCCGACACGGTGCGCGAGGTTATGGAGGCGGCGCAGGCCAGGCATGGTTTCGACGACTACATGACCTACGTGCAAAAGCACGGGCGGGCGCGGTTTATCGAGATTCATGTGGTGTTGCCGGCGAATTACCCGGTGGCTAACGTCGCCACCCTCGACGCGCTGCGCGAAGAAATATCCACCGCGCTCGGCACCCCGGACGCGGCGCGCTGGTTGACGATTAGCTTTACCGGGGATCGTAAGTGGATTGCGTGAAGCTTTCGCGAGCAAGCCCGCTCCCACACTTGACCGCGTTCAACCTTTGGAACGCGGTCAAGTGTGGGAGCGGGCTTGCTCGCGAATAGGCCCTGACAGTCAGCCCAGAGGCTGGATCAAACCCTGATAGCAGGTTGCCAAGTGATACGGCGTAGTCGACGGCATGTCGCGGCGGCTCACGGCGCCGTTGGCGTCCAGGCATTCATGCCAGCCCTTCGCATGTAAAAAGTGCTGTTGCAGCGCGAGCAATTGGTGCTGCAACACCGCCTCACTGCCAGGGCGCAAGGTCAGTGCGCGCAGGTATTCGGCCTGTGCCCAAATCCGTTGAGTGCCGTCGCGCACGCTGCCGTCCAGGGCGAGCATGCCGCTGACCGCACCGCTTTGGTTATCCACACCCTTAAGCTCTGCGTAGGCAAACGCCCGCGTCAAAGAGGCATGCAGCGGCGTGCCGCGCAGCACCGCTGAAGATTCGAGCAGAAAGAACCACTCGAACTGGTGCCCGGGTTCAAACCAGTTATCCACAGCCCCCAGCGGTTTTTCCATCATCACGCCGTGTTGAGGGTCGATGAAGCGTTGCTGCATGGCCGTCGCCAATCCCAGCAAGGCCGCTTGTACGTTGGCGTCGTCACGCGCAGCCAAGGTGGCGAGGAAGCCTTCGGCCAAATGCATCAACGGGTTTTGCAGCGGGCCGGACTTGAGGCTCGACCAGTGTCGTTCCAATACTGCTTCGTACAAGCCATCGCCGCTGGCGAAACGTTCGGCCACCACCGCCAGGGCCGCATTCAGCACCGACTCCACCTGCGGCTCACGCACCTTGGCCCAGTAGTGGGCGCAGGCGAAGATGATGAAGGCGTGGGTGTAAAGGTCTTTGCGCGCGTCCAACGGCTGGCCGGCCGGGTCGATGCTGTAGAACCAGCCGCCGTGCTCGGCGTCATGAAAGTGCTGTTGCAGTGAGCGGAACAGCGCGGCGGCACGTTCTTCGGCAAAGCCCGCGCCGGGCTCGCCGATCAGGCTGGCGAACAGGTACAACTGCCGGGCGCACGCCATGGCGCGGTAACGTTGCGGGGGCAATGGGCGGTGGTCGGCGTCCAGCGCCTCATACGGCAGCGCCAGCTCGGCATTCCAGCCCGGGCCTTGCCACAGTGGCACGATCAGGTGGTGGAAGTGCGTGAGCACGGCATTCAACGAAGGCTGGGAGGCGGAGTCTGGAGCGATGGGCATCGGCTGGCGTCGTCACGGCAGGGGCGTAGGCGCGCATGGTAGCAGAGGGGCAGCTACAAGCTGCAAGCTACAAGCTACAAGCTACAAGCTGCAAGCTACAAGCCGCAAGTAAAAGCAGATCGGCTTCTACTTGCAGCTTGCAGCTTGCAGCTTGTGGCTTGCAGCTTGTGGCTTGCAGCTTCTAGCCTGCAAGCAACCAGGCTCCGGTTGCCGCCGATGCTGCACCGGCAACTCGCACCAGCGGCGCGGCTGCGGTTGGCAGGAAGCGCACCACGGCGTAACCGGCAGCATGCAGCATTGCCGTCGCACCGACGAAGCCTGCGGCATATGCCCACGGGCTGGACATGGCCGGCAGCTCAAGGCCGTGCGCCACGCCGTGGAACAGCGCAAACAATGCCGTCGCCCCCACGGCCACGAACAGCGGTGGCCGCACCGCCAGTGCTACCGCCAGGCCCAGCGCGAGGACCGACGCGGCAATCCCGCTTTCCAGCGCCGGCAATGCCAGGCCTTCAAAGCCGAGCAGGCCGCCCATCAGCATGGTGCCAACAAACGTGCACGGCAGCGCCCAACGCGCCGCGCCTTTTTGCTGGGCTGCCCACAGGCCCACGGCGAGCATGGCGAGCAAGTGATCGATGCCGCCCAATGGGTGGCCGATACCGGCCATCAGCCCGTTATCGCCATGCCCGGGGTGAGCGAAGGCGAGGGCGGGAGTGAGCAGCAGGGCGGCGGTGGCGAAGAGTTTTTTCAGGCCCATGAGCAGGCTCCTTTTTAAGGTGAGATCAGGCAGCGGTCAGCAAGCCCTGACGTTCGATAAAGGCGACGATTTCATCCAGGCCGACGCCGGTTTTCTGGTTGCTGAATACAAAGGGTTTACCGTTGCGCATGCGCTGGGTGTCGCTGTTCATCAGTTCCAGCGAAGCACCTACCAGCGGCGCTAGGTCGATCTTGTTGATCACCAGCAGATCGGATTTGCAAATACCGGGCCCGCCTTTGCGCGGCAGCTTGTCGCCGGCGGACACATCGATCACGTAGATGGTCAGGTCCGACAGCTCAGGGCTGAAGGTCGCCGACAGGTTGTCGCCGCCGGACTCGACCAATATCAAGTCCAGGCCGGGAAAGCGCCGGTTGAGTTGGTCCACCGCTTCCAGGTTGATCGAGGCGTCTTCGCGAATCGCCGTGTGCGGGCAGCCGCCGGTTTCAACGCCGATGATGCGTTCAGGCGCCAGGGCCTGGTTGCGCACCAGAAAGTCTGCGTCTTCGCGGGTATAAATGTCGTTGGTCACCACGGCCAGGTTGTAGCGATCGCGCAGGGCCAGGCACAGCGCCAGGGTCAGCGCCGTCTTGCCGGAGCCCACCGGGCCACCGATGCCGACACGCAAAGGTTGTGTGTTCATGTGCTTCTCCAAGATATAAGGCCCCAATAAAAAGCGTCTAGGAACGGAACAGGCGGCTGTACTGGCGCTCGTGGGCCATGCACGCCAAGGCCAGGCCAAACGCGGCACTGCCCAAGGAATCAGGTTCGATGCAACGGGCGTCCTGTTGGGCTTGTTGCAGCAGCGGCAGCAGTTCACTGGTCAGGCGCTGGGCGGCTTGCTGGCCCAGGGGCAGGGTTTTCATCAGCACGGCGAGCTGGTTTTCCAGCCAGCTCCAGAGCCAGGCGGCGAGCGCGTCGTCGGCGCTGATGTGCCAGGCGCGGGCTGCCAGCGCCCAGCCCAAGGCCAGGTGCGGTTCGGCGCATTGCTGCACAAATGCACGCGCGGCCGCGTCCAGCTCCGGTAAACCATTCAGCAATTGCTGCAGCGAGTAACCCATCTGCCGGCTCTCGTGATACAGCTCGCGGGTCTCGCGGCTGGCGCGGTGTTGCTCGCACAACTGCGCAAGACGCGGCCAATCCTGCTCGGCGGCGGCCTGGCAATGCGCGAGCAGCAACGGTGCTTCAAAGCGCGCCAGGTTGAGCAACAACTGGTCGCTGATCCAGCGGCGGGCGCTTGCAGCATCGGTCACGCGGCCATTTTCCACGGCCATTTCCAGGCCCTGGGAATAGCTGTAGCCGCCAATCGGCAATTGCGGGCTGGCCAGGCGCAGCAGCGCCCACGCTGGGTTCATAGGCGCACGCCGAATTGATGCAGCTTGGGCGGGTAATTAAAATCTTCGTCGCCATGGCGCGAATGGTGATGGCCGCCGCCGTAGGCGCCGTGTTCCGGTTGGAACGGCGCTTCGAGGGTTTCGGTGTGGGCGCCTAACTGATCAAGCATGGCCTTGAGCACGTAATCATCGAGCAGGCGCAACCAGCCATCGCCGACTTGCAGCGCCACATGGCGATTACCCAGGTGATAGGCGGCGCGGGTCAGTTCAAACGCGCTGCTGCACGTGACGTGTAGCAGTTGTTCAGGCCGAGCATTGACGCGTACGACGCGTCCGTCTTCAGCCTGCAGGAATTCGCCATCGCGCAGCGGCGGCTGGCCGCGCTCCAGGAACAGGCCGACGTCTTCACCGTCGGCACTGAAACAGCGCAGGCGGCTTTTGCTGCGTGCTTCGAAATTCAGCAGCAGTTCGGCGGCCCAAAGGGCTTGCGGGGCGATTCGGCGGTGTATCACCAGCATCGGAAGGCTTCCAGCTATGAGCGGTTGGGGATCAGCAATAAAACAGCTAGAGCAAGGGGCTTGCCAATCACGCAGGCAGGTCGGAAAACCCTGTAGGCAAGCGCGGTTGTGCAACCGAACAGTGCGTAAGCCTGCACGGCCTGTGCTTTAATTTGGTGCGCTCACGGTTTTATGGCACTGGAACGGGGCGTTCTGCGTGTAAGTGAGCAAGCGGCTGTATGAACATTCCTTCATCTGAGTCGCGCAGGTGTTTTTAAGCCTATTCCTACGCAATGCGAAGATTCGCCGTTCATGGAGTTACGCGCTGTTTGATTAGGATGTGCGCCGTATTCACACCACGGCGGCACGCCTCATGTTCAGATCAATGTTGTGCTCAGTTATAGTCAGTCTGTCTTGCCTGATGACCTCGGCGTCAGCCAATTTTCGGCCGCATGTGGCCTTCGGGTCTGCGCCAAAGCCTTCCATCAATAACCTTATCGACCGCGCGCATGCGTTGCTCGGCACGCCTTACAAGGGCGGCGGCACGTCGGTGGACCAAGGGTTTGATTGCAGCAGTTTGCTGGTTTACCTGTTCAAGACCGAAGCCAATATTGGGCTACCGCGCACCACCACGGCGATGCATCGCTCCAGTGCCGCGACCATCGCGCGCGAGGCGCTCAAACCTGGCGACGCGGTGTTTTTCAACGGCGATGGGCGCGGTCAGGTCAGCCACGTCGGTCTGTATATAGGCGAAGGCAAGTTCATCCATTCACCGAGTACCGGCAAACGCGTGCGTATCGACTCGCTCAGCAGCAGTTACTGGAATAAGCACTACACCACGGCCAAGCGCTTCCACACGGCGGGCTGACCGGCTTACTCGGTGCTGCCCAGCCCTTGCCAGTGCTTGAGCCCGATAAAGATAAAGCGCAATTGCTGGGTGATCTTCGCTTGCGGTGTCAGGTGCGCAGGCAGCGCTTGGGCGGGTGGGTCGATGATGTCGGGCAAGGTCGCAAACACACTCTTGACGATCAGGTCGGCCATGACGTGCAGCCCTTCGGCATCCAGGTGCTGGAGTTTGGGCATGCGCGTAAGGTCGGCAGCCAGGTCGCTGGTGATGTCTTCGCGCAGGGCGCCGATGGCTTGGCGCACCGCCAGGCAGCCGCCGTATTGTTCGCGGGCGAGGAACAGGAACTGCGAACGGTTGGCCGAGACCACATCCAGAAAAATGCGCACGGACGCATCGATGATGCCGCCCATCACGAATTCATTGTGGCGCACCAGGCGAATCGTAGCGCGGAAGGTCTGGCCGACTTCACTCACCAAGACCAAACCCAGTTGGTCCATGTCGTCAAAATGACGATAGAACCCGGTAGGCACTATGCCGGCGGTTTTCGCCACTTCGCGCAGGCTGAGGCTGCCGAACCCACGGCCACACTCCATCAGATGGCGGGCTGCGTCCATCAAGGCGAGTCGGGTCTGTTGCTTCTGTTCGGCGCGGGGCAGCATTGGCGGGCGGGCTTTGTCGGCAAGTCAGCGAAGCACTCTAGCAAAACAGCTTCGTCGGCGTCGAACTTGGCGCACGCTATGCGCGGCAAATGGGGGGCACAGGCTGTTTAAAACAAATCTTCAGAAGTCAAAAGCCCGATCCACAGAGCGGGCTTTTTTCTGGGCTACCACAGGCTTAGCTCTGTGCTTGATGCAGGTCTTGCAAACGGTCTGAACCACCTTCAGCCACACCTTCAGTGTAAGCGCGCTCGTTGGCGTTTTCCGAGCCACCTTCTACCAGGCCTTTTTGTTCCAGGCGATCACGGCCACCTTCGGCGACGCCTTCGGTGTAGGCACGTTTGTTGGCGTGTTCCGAACCATTTTCAGCAACAGCGCCACTGGCGTAGTCACGGTTTTCTTCTTCTTGCGAACCGCTGCGGGCCAGTGTTTGGCTGGTTTGCACGGCTTGGGCGGAATTCTGTGGGGTCGCTTGTTCAGCGGCTGGCAGGGCAAAAGCGCTGGAAGCCAGGACCGACAGCATAACGGTAGCGAGTAATTGGCGTTTCATGAGGGTTGCTCCTTGGGAGTGCGATAAAGTGGGTACAGGGCTAATGCTACTCTCGATAAGTCGATATAAAAGTTCATAAACACAATGGTAATAATCAACAGAATTGATTGTTCCCGGCGGAGGCTCTAGCACGCACCTCTCAAGCCCGCGGTTTTGCACCAAGGTGGGTATTTTCGACTCGTTTGTGGGTAACACCGGTGCAGTGTTGATGGTTTATTCGACCGCAGCTGTAGGATGAGTCGCTTTTTTTGCGATGAATTCGTACTCCGGCTAAACCCCCAGACCGTTTGTCAGTCGTAGCCTTATAAGCTGTAGTTAAAAGGTGCGCGCAGCGCGCACCCTCAGTCGTAATCAGGAGTTATGTGCAATGACGCGCACTCGTAAAATCGTCGCTTGGAGCTGCGCCAGCTTCGTTGTGTTAATCGCCGTGGTGGTATTGGTTCTGGTGTTCTTTGACTGGAACCGCATCAAGCCGCCGCTCAATGCCAAAGTCTCCGAAGAGTTGCATCGCCCGTTTGCTATCAATGGCAACCTGGCGGTGGTGTGGGCGCGTGAGCCGGATGAGGGCGGCTGGCGGGCGTGGGTGCCGTGGCCGCACGTGATTGCCGAAGACCTGAGTTTGGGCAACCCCGACTGGTCGAAAAAACCGCAAATGGTCACGCTCAAGCGCGTGGAGCTGCGTATTTCGCCGTTGGCGCTGTTGGTGCAGCGCGTGGTGATCCCGCGTATCGACCTGACCGAGCCGAGCGCCGACTTGCAGCGCCTGGCCGATGGTCGCGCCAACTGGACCTTCACCTTCGACCCCAAAGACCCCAACGCTGAACCTTCCAACTGGGTGGTGGACATCGGCGCGATTGGCTTCGACAAGGGCCACGTCACTCTTGATGACCAAACCCTCAAGACCCAACTCGATGTGATCATCGACCCGCTGGGCAAGCCGATTCCGTTTGGTGAAATTGTCGGCGACGCGGATGCCAAAAAGGCCCTGGAAAAAGGCTCGGCGCCGCAGGACTACGCGTTTGGCCTCAAGGTCAAAGGCGAGTATCACGGGCAGAAACTCGATGGCACCGGCAAGATCGGTGGCCTGATTGCCTTGCAGGACGCGACCAAGCCGTTCCCGTTACAGGCCCAGGTTAAAATCGCCGACACCCGCATCGCGCTGGCCGGCACCCTGACCGACCCGCTGAACCTCGGCGCGCTGGACCTGCGCCTGAAACTGTCCGGCAGCAGCCTCGGCAACTTGTACCCATTAACCGGCGTGACGCTGCCGGATTCGCCGGCGTACTCGACCGACGGCCACCTGATCGCCAAGCTGCACGAAGCCAGCGGCGCCTCGTTCAGCTACGAGAATTTCAACGGCAAGATCGGCGACAGCGACATCCACGGCAACCTTGGTTTTGTGGCCAGCAAGCCACGGCCCAAGCTCAGTGGCGCGCTGGTCTCCAACCAATTGCTGATGGCTGACCTCGCGCCGTTGATCGGCGCAGACTCCAACGCCAAGCAAAAAGCCCGAGGCGGTGAAAGCAAGCAGCCCGCGACCAAAGTGCTGCCGGTGGAAGAGTTCCGCACCGAGCGCTGGCGTGACATGGACGCCGATGTCGAATTCACCGGTAAACGCATCGTGCACAGTGCCGACCTGCCGTTCACCGACCTCTACACCCACGTGGTGCTCAACGACGGCGAACTGAGCCTGGAACCCCTGCGTTTCGGCGTGGCCGGCGGCAAGCTCGATGCGCAGATTCGTTTGAATGGCCGCACCACGCCGATGGAAGGAAGCGCCAAACTCACGGCTCGCAACTTCAAGCTCAAGCAGCTGTTCCCGACGTTTGAGCCGATGAAAACCAGCTTTGGTGAACTCAACGGCGATGCCGATATAGCCGGGCGTGGCAACTCGGTGGCGGCGCTGCTGGGCAGCTCGAATGGTGATCTGAAAATGCTCATCAACGACGGCGCTATCAGCCGTGGCCTGATGGAAATCGCCGGGCTTAACGTGGGCAATTACGTGGTGGGCCGCCTGTTTGGCGACAAGGAAGTGAAGATCAATTGCGCGGCGGCGGACTTCGGCATCAAGACCGGTCTGGCAACCACGCGCTTGTTTGTGTTCGATACCGAGAACGCGATTATTTACATCGATGGCACCGCGAATATGGCGTCCGAGCAGTTGGACCTGACCATTACGCCGGAGTCGAAAGGCTTCCGCCTGTTCTCGCTGCGCTCTCCGCTGTACGTCAACGGGCCGTTCATCAAGCCCAATGCCGGGGTCAAAGCGGTGCCGCTGATGCTGCGTGGCGCGGGCATGGTGGCGCTGGGTGTGATAGCCGGCCCGGCAGCGGGGTTGTTGGCACTGGTTGCACCGAGCACGGATGAACCTAACCAATGCGCCCCGTTGTTGCAGCAGATGCAGCAAGGCAAGGCGCCGAAGACCGTGAAGTAACGGTCAAAACCCGCATCCCGCATCCCAATGTGGGAGCGGGCTTGCTTGCGATGGCGGTGGTTCAGTCAACATGTGTATCGACTGTTACTCCGCTATCGCGAGCAAGCCCGCTCCCACAGGGGGTGTTGCAGTGTTGCTGATTACAGGCTGCTAAGGATGTCAGCCATGTCGTCTGCGTGTTCTTCTTCCTGTGCCAGGATTTCTTCGAACAGGCGGCGAGTGGTTGGGTCCTTGTCACCGATGTACTGGATAATCTCGCGGTAGCTGTCCACCGCGATGCGCTCGGCCACCAGGTCTTCGTAGACCATTTCCTTCAAGCTGTTGCCCGCCACGTATTGAGCGTGGGAGTTTTTCGACAGCAGGTCCGGGTTGAACTCCGGCTCACCGCCCAGTTGCACGATGCGCTCGGCGAGTTTGTCGGCGTGCTCGGCTTCTTGGGTGGCGTGCTCAAGGAACTCTTCGGCGGCAACGTGCGCTTTCACGCCGGTTGCCATGAAGTAGTGGCGCTTGTAGCGCAGTACGCACACCAGTTCAGTGGCCAGCGAGCCGTTGAGCAGGCGAATGATCTCTTCGCGGTCGGCGTCATAACCCTCGGTCACGGCACCGTTTTCGACATTCTGGCGGGCGCGTTGGCGCAGCGTCGCAACGTCAGTCAAGTTTGCTTCAGTCATCTCAATCTCCTGGTGCTAATCCGGTTTTACGCCACGCTCTACCGGCGTGATCGCTCGAAGTTGTGAGTACTTGAGGCGGCAAAAAGTTTTATCGGATTTGCCCGCAGCGTCATACGTCAGGCGAAGGCGCCGAGCCTATTCGCTTGTTTATCGAGCCTGCGCAGCGGCTTAAGGACGCTGGGGGGTAGCAGGTCTACCGCGTTAGCGTTGATCGCGAGCAAGCCCGCTCCCACCGTTGAAATAAGCTCAACTGTGGGAGCGGGCTTGCTCGCGAAGGCGGTTTATCAAGCGACGCGGGCTGCCTGACTGCGCACCGGCGTAGTCCAGCGCTCCGACAAAATCACCCCGCCCAAGGTCAGCAAGCCACCGACGAGGTGATACAGCGCCAACGCTTCCTTCAACACCAGCGCGGCAATCAACGCGGTGATCAACGGCAGCAGGTTGAAAAACAGCGTAGTCCGGCTTGGTCCCAGGGTTTTTACCGAGTGCATCCACGCCAGCGGCGCGAGCATCGACGCCAGCAGGCACGCGTACATCACCAGCGGAATATTCGCCCAGCTCAAACCGGCTTTGGTCGAAAACAGGAACAGCGGAAACAGCACCACCACCGCCACCAGCACCTGCAAATACAGCAACACCAACGGTGGCAGGCGCAGCTGCCATTTTTTCAGCAGGGTGCTGTAGACCGCGTAGGCCAGGGTAGCCACCAGCATCATGCCGTCGCCAAGGTTGACGCCGTGTTGCAGCAACGCGCTGAGGCTGCCGGCTGACACCACCACCACCACGCCTGCGAACGACAGCACTGCGCCGGTCAGCGCACCAAACGTGAGGCGCTGACCGAGGCTGATAATGGCGGCGGTCAGCGCCATCAATGGCATCAACGAAAGGATGATGCCCATGTTGGTGGCGCTGGTCAGCGTGGCAGCGTAGTAGGCCAGGCTTTGATAGACGGCCATGCCAAGCACGCCGAGGATGAAGATCTTGCCCAGGTTCGGGCGGATCAGCGGCCAGTTGGCAACCACCGGCTTGAGCATGAACGGGGTAAACAGCAGCGCCGCCAGCAACCAGCGGTAAAAGCCGATTTCGGCAGGGAAGATCGCGCCCACGGCCAATTTGTTGATGACCGTGTTACCGGCCCAGATAAAAATGGCGAGCAGGGGATACGCATATTGCATCTAAAAAAACCAGGTGGGTTGAAGAGGCGCGATTATCCCCTGTCTGGAAAAATCCTGTACGGCGATCAAGGCTGCAGCAGTATCGGCGGTCGAATCTTTACCGCCCCTGACAGGTAACAGGCTTTGACTACACTGCTGGTAGGCCGTGCCCCTTCGGCACGGTAACAGGGAGAAAACTCCATGAAGATGCTGCGTATTCCGCTGTTGATGATGGGCTTGCTGTTGTGTTCTCAAGGGTTTGCCGCGACCGCCCAGCAAAATAAAATGACCACCTGCAATGCTGAAGCCAGCACCAAGACGCTTAAAGGCGATGACCGCAAGGCCTTTATGAAGACCTGCCTGTCGGCGCCGGCCGCCAATGACGCCAAGACCCTGACCCCACAGCAGCAGAAGATGAAAGACTGCAATGCGTCGGCGAAAACCAAAGCCCTGGCCGGCGATGCGCGTAAAACATTCATGAGCACCTGCCTCAAAGGAAGCTGATGACGCGAATCCGCTGTGGGGGCGGGCTTGCTCGCGAAAGCGGTGGGTCATTCAACACATCAGTGACTGGCCTACCGCATTCGCGAGCAAGCCCGCTCCCACACTGACGGTGTTCACCGCAATCAGACCTCTCGCTTGATTGTCTCAAGGCTGGCAGACTGCCCATCCTTTAACGCCGTTCGTTTTGAGGCTGTATGCCAACGTTTTCTCAGCGTCACGTGTTGTTGCTGGTCAGTTGCATCATCATTTTCGGTGGTTTACTGCTGGTTCTGCCGCTCAAACTGCTGCCCAGCCTGTTGGCCGGCCTGCTGGTGTATGAACTGGTCAATATGCTTACCCCGCAGTTGCAACGGCTGATCGAAGGCCGGCGCGCGCGTTGGCTGGCCGTGGCGTTGCTGGGCACCTTGATCGTCAGCGTGCTGACCTTGATCTTCGCCGGTGCCATTAGCTTTTTGCTCCACGAAGCGGAAAACCCCGGCGCTTCCCTGGATAAATTCATGGGCGTGGTCGACCGCGCGCGTGGCCAGTTACCGCCGTTCCTTGACGCGTACCTGCCGGCCAGCGCCGCCGAGTTCCGCGTGGCCATCGGCGATTGGCTGAGCAAACACCTGAGCGAACTGCAACTGGTCGGCAAAGACGCCGCCCACATGTTCGTCACCCTGCTGATCGGCATGGTGCTGGGCGCGATCATCGCCCTGCAACGCGTGCCCGACGTGACCAAGCGCAAGCCACTGGCTGCCGCCTTGTTCGACCGCCTGCACCTGCTGGTGCAAGCGTTTCGCAACATCGTATTCGCGCAGATCAAGATTGCCGCGCTCAATACCGCCTTCACCGCGATCTTCCTGGCGGTGGTGCTGCCGTTATGCGGGATTCACCTGCCGCTGACCAAAACCCTGATCGTACTGACCTTCCTGCTCGGCTTGCTGCCGGTGATCGGCAACCTGATGTCGAACACGCTGATCACCATCGTCGCGCTGTCGCTGTCGATTTGGGTGGCGGTGGCGGCGCTGGGGTATTTGATCGTGATTCACAAGGTCGAGTACTTCCTCAACGCGCGAATCGTCGGCGGGCAAATCAGTGCCAAATCGTGGGAATTGCTGCTGGCGATGCTGGTATTCGAAGCCGCATTCGGCCTGCCGGGCGTGGTGGCCGGGCCGATTTATTATGCGTATTTGAAGAGTGAGCTGAAGCTGGCGGGGATGGTTTGACCGTATTCCGGCAGGGCGACTGAAGAGCCGCCCTGTTCCCGCTTGGGCGGCAAGGGGTTCAGGTGTACACAGATCAAACTGTGGGAGCGGGCTTGCTCGCGATGAGGGTGTGACAGCCAGCACATCAATTGACTGTCACACCGCCATCGCGAGCAAGCCCGCTCCCACAGTTGATTTTCAGTGTTAATGACATCGGGGCCGGTCAGCTGCCGTAGCGCTTGCTGGCCTCAATTGCCAAACCGCTGCCGATGCTGCCGAAGATATTCCCTTCCACGTGTCGCGCATTCGGCAACATCGCCGAGATGCTGTGGCGCAGCGCCGGAATGCCGCTGGAACCGCCGGTAAAAAACACCGTGTCGACTTGCGCCACGTCTACCGAGGCGTCGGTGAGCAGTTTGGTCACGCTGTTGCGCACGCGCTCCAGCAAGCCATCAATCGCCGACTCGAACAGCGTGCGGCTCAGGTCCACGCTCAAGCCCGGTTCCACCCGGTCCAGCAGCACGTGACGGCTGTGTTCGTGGGTCAGTTGGATCTTGGTTTCTTCCACTTCCATGGCCAGCCAGTGCCCGGCGCGCTGCTCGATCAGCTTGAACAGGCGGTCGATGCCGCCGGTGTCTTCGATGTCGTAACGCATGCTGCCCAGCGCCAGTTGGGATTTTTGCGAGTACACCGAGTTGATGGTGTGCCAGGTAGCCAGGTTCATGTGGTGGCTGGTGGGCATGTAGGCGCCGCTTTTCATGCGGCTGCCGTAGCCGAACAGCGGCATCATGCCGGCCAGCGACAGTTGCTTGTCGAAGTCGGTGCCGCCGATGTGCACACCGCCGGTGGCGAGGATGTCGTCGTGGCGGTTGTCGTTATGGCGACGGTCCGGCGACAGGCGCACCAGCGAGAAGTCGGACGTACCGCCGCCGATGTCGACGATCAGTACCAGCTCTTCCTTTTGAATGGTGGACTCGTAGTCGAAGGCTGCCGCAATCGGTTCGTACTGGAACGAGATGTCCTTGAAGCCGATCGCGCGTGCCACGTCCACCAGGGTGTTTTCGGCTTCCTGGTCGGCCATCGGGTCGTCGTCGACAAAGAACACCGGGCGGCCCAGCACGACTTCTTCGAACTCGCGGCCGGCGGTGGCTTCAGCGCGGCTTTTGAGTTGGCCGATAAACAGCCCAAGCAGGTCGGTGAACGGCATCGCGGTGCCGAGTACGCTGGTGTCGTGCTTGATCAACTTGGAACCGAGCAGGCTCTTGAGCGAGCGCATCAGCCGGCCTTCGTAGTTTTCCAGGTACTCGTGCAGGGCCAGGCGGCCGTACACCGGGCGGCGCTCCTCGAAGTTGAAGAACACCACCGACGGCAGGGTGATTTTGTCGTCCTCCAGCGCGATCAGCGTTTCCATGCCGGGGCGAATCCAGCCGACGGTAGAGTTGGACGTGCCAAAGTCGATGCCGCAGGCACGGGCTGGGGATGAGTTTTCCATGTCTATCGGGTTCCGGTTGAAAAACGGCCGCGCAGTGTATGCCAGTCGAAGGCGGATGCGTAGGCCGACCATCCGTTAAATCGTGCTTGAAACCTCAGGTTTTGCCCCCACATCTGTTGCATACGGCTAGCGCCGATAACACTTTGACGCACCCACAGGCCACAACACTCAACAGGTGCAAAGCAGCGCACGTTGTGCCCAAGGCTGTGCGATCTCGATTAAGGATGGTGAACCGCCGATGGATTTCAAAGACTACTACAAGATTTTGGGTGTCGAGCCGACGGCCGATGACAAGGAAATCAAAGCCGCCTACCGCAAGCTCGCGCGTAAATATCACCCGGACGTGAGCAAGGAAAAAGACGCCGAAGAGCGTTTCAAGGACGCGTCCGAAGCCTATGAAGCGCTTAAAAGCGCAGACAAGCGCGCGGAATACGACGAACTGCGCAAATACGGCCAACATGGCCAGCCGTTCCAGGGTCCACCGGGCTGGCAGAGCCGTGGCGGTTTTGGCGGCGGCCAGAACACCGAAGATTTTTCGGACTTTTTCAGCTCGATCTTCGGCAACCGTGGCGATGCTTTCGGTGGCGGCCAGCGCCGCCCTGCCGGGCGCAAGGGCCAGGATGTGGAGATGCACCTGACGGTCTCGCTTGAGGACACGCTGTCCACCGAGTCCAAGCAGATCAGCTTCCAGGTGCCGCAGTACGACGCCTCGGGTCGCCACGTGAGCAATACCACCAAGAGCCTGAACGTGAAGATCCCCGCCGGCGTAGCCGATGGCGAGCGCATCCGCCTCAAGGCCCAGGGCGCGCCGGGCATTGGCGGTGGGGCGAATGGCGACCTGTACCTGATCATCAAGTTTGCGCCGCACGCCAGGTTTGAAGTGGATGGCGAAAACCTGATCATCAACTTGCCCCTGGCACCATGGGAACTGGCGCTGGGCGCCGAAGTGGCGGTGCCGACCCTCACCGGCAAGATCAACCTCAAGGTGCCCGCCGGCAGCCAGAACGGCCAGCGCATGCGCGCCAAAGGCCATGGCTTGCTGAACAAGGCCGGGCAGCGCGGCTACCTGTTTGTGCAGCTCAAGGCGGTGATGCCTAAAAGCAGCGACGAAGAGGTCAAGGCGTTGTGGCAGGAGCTTGCGCAGAAAGCGGCGTTTAATCCGCGTGAACATTTTTGATCGGCATAAATATCTAGGCTTTTCAGGCAGGGCTATTCGATAGGTTGGTTGTTTTACAGCCCATCACGGATAGCCCGCTATGTCAGAACAACCCGTCACCTCCACCCCCGAAGGCACCTTCAACGTTGACCTTCGGGGCGTGCATTACGACTTCCTCAAAGACCGTGTGCCCGCCTGGTTCAATCAGGCCAGCGTAAAACGCCAGCAAGAACTCGCCAGCCATGAAATGGAACTGCCCAGTTGGTACCTGACCGCCACGGTTCAGCAACGGGCGGCTTTGGCCGACAGCCATGTCCGTTATCGCGAGACCTTGAACCAGGTGGAAAACCGCCTGGGCAACATCAACGATGTGTTGGCGTTTGCCGAGCCACTGCTTAAACAGGCGATCAAGCAACGCTTCAACCTGGACCTGGACGTCAACAACGTCTTTTTCGCGCGCAAGTATGGGTTTAAAGATCGCGACGACCTGTTCGGTGCCTTTGTCTTCGACCAGCAAGACGATCCGGCGCTGCGTTACGAGTACCTCACGGTATCCCTGCTTGAGGCCGCCCTGGCCAACTTTGAACCTGACGAAGAACAAGCAGGTCCGTGCAGCGACTGCAGGCTCATAACCACCGTGAGCGCTGCCTATGGCGCCGACGTAGTCCCGCCCCTCAGGGTTTTCACGGCGGGCGCTGTGCCCATCGCAGCGCATGACTTCGCCCGGATGTGTCGCACCCTGGACCTCGGGAATATGTACCAGCAGCACATCAACGCGGTCGTGCAACCCGGCGACGAGAGCCAACGCACCGCCGTGCACAATCAGTTGCAAGAGCATCAGCGCCAACGGCTGGCGCTGAGTGCCGAAATTGCCAGCCGCCGGCCCGAGTGGGGCATCAGCGCGGATGCCTACCGCATGGTCCAGCAGCTCATCACCGACCCGAGCCGTGCCACCCTCGATGGCAAAACGGTGACGGTTGCCGCGCTTCAGGTGTTTGGCAGTGTGTTGGTGGGGCCGTTGCTGATTGGGCCAGACCGTAAAGACAGTGACAGGGTTGAACGCCTGGTGGTGTTCATTCCCAATGACCCACAGCAGCCGCTCAAGGAGTACGCCTCCAGCGCTGCGTTCATGGCAGAACTCAGGGACCGTTTGCACAGTGCCTCGTACCGGCGCTTTTTCAGCCGGTTCGTGCCGCAGCGCGAGCAGGGCATCTTTTTTCAGCGCTTTAACACGCTGTATAAACCCGTCAACGGCAACGGCGCGGCAGGCGATTACCCGCTCGGCTCAAGGGTGAAGTTGCCGCTGGATGAGGTGGGCATCAACGGCAACCTGTGGGCGCAATTGCGCGATGCGCAGGTGCGCAAAATTTTAGCCGATGCCCGCGCCGTGGCCGTGCCCACCGGCGACGAAGACAGCAAAGCCCGCGAGGAGCGCCTGGAAAGCTACCTGGATGCGGTGGTCAGTGTGTTCAACCTGGCCGCTTTTGTGGTGCCGGGGCTGGGGCCGATCATGCTGGCGGTAGGCGCCGCGCAGATGTGCACAGAAGTGTATGAAGGCATCGAAGCCTATGAGCAAGGCGACGTGAAGACCATGTGGGCGCACTTCTCGAGTGTGGCCCTGAATGCGGCGATGCTTGGCACCGGGGCCAGGGTACTGCCCGAAATCAAGCTGTCGAGCAGCGTCGATAACCTCAAGCCGGTCACGCTGCCGACGGGCAAGCAGGTGCTGTGGAACCCCGATCTTGCGCCGTATAAAGTGCCGGTCAAACTGCCCATCGATGCCAAGCCGGACGCCTTGGGCCTCTACTCGCACAATGGGCGCACAGTCTGGGCGCATGAAGGTGACCACTATCACGTCAGGCAGGAGGCCGATACCTTCCAATACCGCATCCAGCACCCCAGCCGCCCCGGCGCCTATGAACCGCAGCTGGAGCATAACCATGCCGGCGCCTGGCGCCATGAAGTCGAGGAACCACTGACCTGGGACAAGCCGACCCTGATGCGGCGCCTGGGGCTGGAGCAGCGTGGGCTTGGCAGCGAAACGCTGGAGCAAGTGCGTACCGCCAGCGGTGTTGAGGAGGACACCTTGCGCCAGACGTTTGTCGAGCATGCGCCGTTGCCTTTGTTGCTTGAGGACACGCTCCAGCACTTCAAGGCCCACCAGGCGCTGAGCACTTTTGTTGAGCAAATGCACAGCAGCGACCCGTCGGCCTACGCCAAGGCTGAGCCGGCGCTGCAACTGAACATGATGCGGCGCAGCGGAATGTTGCCGGTCGACGCAGCGCTTCGAGTGCTCGACGGCAACAACCGGATTCTTTGGCAAGATGACGCCTCGGCGACGGCTTCCCGGCGCGTGGTGGTGGTCAGCGAAAGCCAAATGGCGCGCGGCGGGTTGCTCGAACAAGTGTTGAGCACCTTGCAAAGCGTTGACCCCACGCTCAAGGAAATCCCCGGCAGTACCGAAGACTCGCTGGCCGTGCGGGCGGGCAAGTTACGCGAACACATCGCCAATCTCGTCGATACGTTCAAGGGCCAACTGGTCGAGGAGCGCTACAAAGCGTTGAACGCATCCGACGACCCGGATGTAGGGCAGGTTTTGGCGACGTACACGCGGCTGCCGGCGTCGATGGCTGCCGAGCTGATCAAAAGCCTGACCGACGAGCAACTGCAGGCCTTTCGCAACAGCGCGCTGTTGCCCGAGGCGCAGCGTGAACAAGCGCGCTGGTTTGAGCAGGAAATACGCGTGTCGCGTGCCTATGAGGGGCTGCAGCTGGACACCCTGGCAAACATCGACAGCCAGCGCCTGGCCTTGCGAACCCTGGGAACCTTGCCTGGCTGGCCACTCGGAACGCGGGTGGAGCTGCGCCAATATTCGGTTCAAGGCAAGTTGCTCGATGCCATAGGTTCCGCCGATTCCACCACCCGCAAGATCCTGGTGCTCAAAGACAACGGATTGTTCGAAGCCCCGGTGCCCCGAGACTTTTACGCCGCAGCCTTTGAACTGCTGTCTGTCGCAGAGCGCCAAGGCCTTGGGTTCACCGACGCGATGCAACTGAAGGCAGCGATTGTTCAATCGCCCTTGCCGCGTGCGCCGTTGCGCAGCGTGTTGCTCGACAACCCGGTACGCAAGCCCAGCGTTGAAGCGGGGTTGGGCTTGCTCGGCGGCGGCCGTGGGTTTCGAAAGCTTGTGGCCGGCGTTTTTAGCCCGTCAGAGGCGTCGATAAACGCGCGGGTGCGCACGCTCTACCCGGACTTGAGCGATGAGGCGGTCACGGCCTTTATCCAGTCATTGGGCCAGGATGTTAAAAGTGGCTTGAAACTTCGCGAAGCTGAGTTCGAGACACTGAAGAGGGAATTGAACGTTTGGGTTCACGCCAATACAGCGCAATCTTCGTCGGGGGCGTTGGACCCCTTTGCCCGAGCGCCTTCCATCGCCAGGCAGATCATCAGCCACTGGCGTCGCGTCGATAAAGGCCCCATGCAATTAAGAATGGGTGGGGACGCGTTCGAATTGCCGGTTTTGAGTGCCGACTTCAGCCATATCGAGACGCTTGAGCTGTTCGCGGTCAGGCACTCCGCCAACATTGACGCTTTTCTTAAAAAGTTCACTCAGCTTAAAGGGTTGATGATTAACCGTTGCGGGCTTACCGAGTTGCCCGCCGCCATCGGTGAAATGAACAACCTGACCTCGTTGAACTTGACCGGCAACAGCATTCGCTTGAGCCCGCGAAGCGCCAGGATGCTCAGCACACTGGGCAACCTTAAAGAACTCTACCTCACCAATAACCCGCTGGGGATGGCCCCGGACTTCAGCGCGATGCCGCGCTTGCGAAGCCTGAACTTGAGGAACACTCAGCTGGAGCAGTGGCCAACGGGGCTGAGCGCCGACACCGGCCTGACGCTCGTTGACTTAAGCCATAACCTGTTGCGTGAGGTACCCCAGCAGCGGCTCAACCCGCCGATTGAGCGACTCGACGCGACGGCGCGCCTGAATAACGTCACCTTGCTTGAGGGCAACCGTTTCCCTGCCGACTACTGGCAGCAGTTCGATAACTACTGGCGACGGCTGAATCAGGCCCTGCCGGAGTTGGCCAAAAGCGCGCGCGAGGGCGCGTTCGACAGCGGCAACCCCAGGCTTGAAAAAATTCGACGCATGTACCCGGACAAACGCATGCATGAGGCCCGGGAGTTGATCTGGGGGTTGGGCGAGGGCGCCGATGCAGAGCTGGCCAGGCTCGAATTGGAATTCGATACCTTACAGCGGCAATTGAGCGCGTGGACATTTTCGGGCGGCGGCGAGCGCCAACGTTACCTGCGCGCCGGCCAACGGCAAGCCAACGCAGACTGGCTGGATGATCGTTACCTGGCGCAACAACGGATTCGCGCATGCTGGCGCCGGGATACCCCGCAAATGCTTAACAATGACGGGCAACCGATTGGCCTGGAGCTGGATTTGGGGGACCTGAGGTTGCCCAGCCTGCCGGATCTGGATGTTGATTTCAGCCATGTTGGCTCACTCAAGCTGAACAACATGAACCTCAGCACTTCGCCCGAAGGGTTCCTTACGCGTTACCGGCATCTGCGCTGGCTGGACCTGTCAAACAACCAGCTACGCACACTGCCGCCGGCCCTGGGCGAGATGAATGGCCTGACCCGCTTGTTTTTGCAAAACAACCAGATTCGCCTGACCCCCGAAACGGCGCAGATTCTGTCGCAGCGCGTGACCCTGCGCGCGTTATGGCTGCAGAGCAACACGCTCGGCATCGCGCCGGACTTCAGCCTGATAACCGATATGCGCTCCCTCGTCTTGAGCAACGCAGGTATTGATGCCTGGCCTGCCGGTTTGGCTGCGCAACCGAACCTGGACCAGATAGACCTGCGCAATAACACCATCACGAGCGTTCCGGCCGCAGTCATTGCGCCACCTGACGCACAGTTGGCGCAAACCGCACGGGTCAATAATGTGACCTCTGTCTCGGGTAATCCTTTGACTGCCGACACGTTGCAACAGGTCAGGCAATACAGGCTGCGGCTTGAACAAGCGGGCTTGGCAACAGCGGACAATCCGAACCTGTTGGTCGCGACCGCGCTGCACCCACGTGCTGCAATCGTGCCTGCTGGCGGTGCGCAGCAGCCGTTCTTGCGCTGGACCCAGGGCTTGTCTGCGGACGAGGTGTCCGCCAAGAGAGCGCAGTGGCTTGCGTTACGCGGCCAAGAGGGCGCCGACGGCATTTTCTGGCAGTTGGATAAATTGGAAACGACCACGGGCGACCATGCCGATCAGCAGGCTCGGGTGTGGGAAGTGATAGAGGCCATCAGTGAAAATACCGTCGAGTCCGAGCGCCTGCGTCAAGAAATATTCGAGCTGGGCGCAGAGGCAAAATGTTGTGATCGCGCAGCGTTCATCTTCACCAATATGGAGGTTGCGGTGATGGTCTCCAAAGCGCGCGCAGTGGCTGGCGACCAAGGCCAGGGTGCGCAGTTGCAGACGTTGGCCAAGGGCCTGTTTCGGTTGGACGAGGTGGACCGAATTGCCTCGGCAGACATTGCCCGTAGCGAAGCCATCGTCAACGACCCGACCGTCAGCGTGGATGACAGGCTGCCGCATATTCAACGCTTGAGCGAAGAGGTTGAGATAAGGCTGGTCTACCGTGTTGGCCTCAAGGAGCGCCTGCAATTGCCGGGGCCGCCTCAGCAAATGAAGTTCGCCGACTTGGCCAAAGTCACCCAGGCGATGCTCGACGCAGCGTATGAGCACATTCTGACATTGGACAGTTCGCCGAAAGAGTTCCGCGCGCTGCTGTCGAGGGAGTTTTGGCAAGACTACGTCACCAGCAAATATCGGGCGAAATTTGAGGCCCAGAGCCAACCCTATCAAGAGCGACTGGCGGACCTGACGGCTCGTTTTGAAGCGCAGGAGTTGGCAAAAACCTTGTACAAGCAACAGGCTGACGAGCTGCAGGCGCGGCTGGCGATAGAAGAAGGCACGCTGGTCGACGTGCTGAGCCGAGAGGAAATCGCGCAGATCTTGCTGCCTCGCGAACCGCTTGAAGTGCTGGTCGAGCCAGGCAAGAGCACCCCGCGTGGGTTACAGCTCGCGCAGGCGCGAGCCATCGAGTTCAATGGCAAGCCGTACTTTGTTGCAAGCCTGCCGGATGCGGAGGGCGAGCACTACCTGTTGTGGGTGCAGGCGCCGGATAATCCGTTTGCGTTGGCCAGTAGCGGGGTCGTCGCCAAGCCTAATGCCGACGGGGTCTGGAAGCGCCCACGCACGCCGGGAGGGATGCGCCCTGCGGTTTCCGATGATGAGTTTGAAGACGCACCCGAGTCCATGCCGATGGCGCCGTACACGGCGGACGAACTCAGCTTCATGCGGCGTGAGGTGCATTTTACCGCCGCGCCCAATCGCGTCGGCAGTTATAACCGTGCGAACAACGGCAAGTACCCGCTCAGGGACTATCAGGGCCGGCCGATACGCATTCGAAAGCTGCAACGAAACGTCGACCTGGCGGAGTCGGGCACGCGATACACGTCAGATCAGGTCAAACCTTACATAAAGTTTGCCGCCTATGAAGAAGTCGGTGCGCGTTATGAAGAAAAACTGCAATGGCGTACGTTCACTGCGCAGGACCTGAAAGTGCCTCAGGAAAGCTCGCTGATAGGGCAGTCCATGGTGGCGGCCAACCGGCGTATCGCTAAAGGCGAAATACTCGGCGTATACGGCGGCACGGTACTTCCCACTGGAATATTTGGCCCCTCGGGTCAAACCTACACCATGCTTGTCAGCGAACTACCGATACTTGGGGGCATGCAGTTGGGCAGGGAATTGGTTCACCTGTCCGGGGACAATATCCTCTCCAGAATCAATACCAACTTTGAATATGGCGCGGATGGCAAACCGTTACGCCAGGCCCTGGAGGGTTATAACGTGGAGGCCGTGCCGTTCAGCATTGAGGCAGATATGTGGCTTGGAATGGGGCCGGAGGCCACACTTAAATCCAAGAAATTTACGCTGACGGCGGTATTTGCGACCGAGGATATTGCGGCCGGCACCGAGCTGCGCATGGATTATCAATACACCGAAGGCATGATTAAAACGCTGTTCACATAAGGCGCCACAGTCTGCGTGGGAGCGGGCTTGCTCGCGATTGCGGTGTATCAGTTGAAAGCTACTTATCTGACACACCGCATCGCGAGCAAGCCCGCTCCCACCGTTAGCTGCTTTCGGCTTGGCTAGAACAAAAAGTAGCGCTGGGCCATCGGCAGCACTTCCGCCGGTTCGCACCATAGCAACACACCGTCGGCCTTGACCTGATAGGTCTGCGGGTCCACCTCGATATCCGGCAGGTAGTCGTTGTGGATCAGGTCGGTTTTCTGCACGTTGCGGCAGCCTTTAACCACCGCGATTTGCTTCTTCAAGCCCAACGCTTCGGGCAACCCGGCGTCCTGCGCGGCCTGGCTGATAAAGGTCAGGCTGGTGGCGTGCAACGAGCTGCCGAAGCTTGCGAACATCGGGCGGTAATGCACCGGCTGCGGCGTGGGAATCGACGCGTTGGCGTCGCCCATCAGGCTTGAGGCAATCGCACCGCCTTTGAGAATCAACGTCGGCTTGACCCCAAAAAACGCCGGACGCCACAGCACCAGATCAGCCCATTTACCCACCTCGATGGAGCCGACAATGTGGCTGACGCCGTGGGTGATCGCCGGGTTGATGGTGTACTTGGCGATATAGCGTTTGATGCGGAAGTTGTCGTTGCCGGGGCCGTCACCGGACAGCGCGCCGCGCTGTTTTTTCATCTTGTCGGCGGTCTGCCAGGTCCGCGTAATCACTTCGCCAACGCGGCCCATGGCCTGGCTGTCGGAGCTGATCATCGAGAACGCGCCGAGGTCGTGCAGGATGTCTTCAGCGGCGATGGTTTCGCGGCGGATGCGGCTTTCGGCGAACGCCACGTCTTCGGCGATGCTTGGGTCCAGGTGATGGCAGACCATCAACATGTCCAGGTGCTCGTCGATGGTGTTGCGGGTGAACGGCCGGGTCGGGTTGGTGGAGCTGGGCAACACGTTCGGCAAACCGCAAGCCTTGATGATGTCCGGCGCGTGGCCGCCACCGGCACCTTCGGTGTGGTAGGTGTGAATGGTGCGGCCCTTGAGCGCGGCGAGGGTGGTTTCGACGAAGCCGGATTCGTTGAGCGTGTCGCTGTGGATCGCCACCTGCACATCGTACTGATCGGCCACGTTGAGGCAATTGTCGATGCTGGCCGGGGTGGTGCCCCAGTCTTCATGCAACTTCAAACCAATGGCGCCGGCCTTGACCTGTTCGATTAACGGCTCGGGCAGACTGGCGTTGCCCTTGCCGGTAAAACCGATGTTCATCGGGAACGAATCACTGGCTTGCAGCATGCGCGCCAGGTGCCACGGCCCCGAGGTACAGGTGGTGGCGTTGGTGCCGGTGGCCGGTCCCGTGCCGCCGCCGATCATGGTGGTCACGCCGCTGGTCAGCGCTTCTTCGATCTGCTGCGGGCAGATGAAGTGCACATGGCTGTCGATGCCGCCGGCGGTGAGGATCATGCCTTCACCGGCGATCACTTCGGTACTGGCACCGATCGCCATGGTTACGCCCGGTTGAATGTCCGGGTTGCCGGCCTTGCCGATCGCGTGAATGCGCCCGTTCTTCAGGCCGACGTCAGCCTTGACGATGCCCCAGTGGTCGATGATCAGCGCGTTGGTGATCAGCGTGTCCACGACCTCATGGGCGAGCAATTGGCTCTGGCCCTGGCCATCGCGGATCACCTTGCCGCCGCCGAATTTGACTTCTTCGCCGTAAACGGTGAAGTCCTGCTCGACTTCGATGAACAGCTCGGTGTCGGCCAGGCGGACCTTGTCACCGACGGTGGGGCCGTACATGTCGGCATATGCCTGACGACTGATTTTCATAGCCTAATTCCTCGCATATGAGTTGCAAGCTTCAAGCTGCAAGCCTCAAGTAAAAGCCAATATGTGCGCCGCAAACTGCTCTTTCTTGCAACTTGAGGCTTGGAACTTGAAGTCGACCTACAAGTCGCCCATGACCTTTCCTGTAAACCCAAACACTCGGCGTTCCCCGCTCAGGTCGACGAGCTCGACAGTCCTCGCCTGCCCGGGCTCAAAGCGCACCGCCGTGCCCGCCGGAATATTCAGGCGCATGCCACGGCTCGCGGCGCGGTCAAAGGTCAGCGCGTCATTGGTCTCGAAAAAATGATAATGCGAGCCCACCTGAATCGGCCGATCACCGCTGTTGGCCACGCTCAAGCTGACGGTGCGCCGGCCCACGTTGAGTTCGATGTCGCCAGGCTGGATCTGATATTCGCCAGGAATCATGCAGGTTGCCCCAAGGTCTTGAAGTAGATGGCGGTCGGCGTATAACGCCCGTCCGGGCTTTGGCAATAGTCGGGCAACTCACCGATCTTGGTGTAGCGCAACGACTGGTAAAAAGCTTCGGCACCCGAACCGGCCTCGGTGTCGAGGTACAACAGGCCGCGCTTGTGCTGGCGCGCGGCGAGTTCCAGAGTGCTCATCAATTGCTGCCCCAAACCATGGCGGCGCGCGCTGCTGTGCACCAGCAGTTTTTGCACCTCGGCGCGGTTCTGGCCATTGGCTTTCTGGCACAGCGCCAATTGCACGCTGGCGATCACTTTTTCGTCGCGCACCACCACCCACAGCAGCAGGCTCGCGTCTTCAATACTGGCCTGCACACCGCTCAGATAGGCACGCGCCTGGGCCTCATCGAAGTCATCCATGAAGCCCACCGAGGCGCCATGCTTGACCGCGTCGAGCAGCAGCTCGATCAAGCCCTGGCGGTAATGCGCAAAACTTTCAGCATTCACTCGACGCAGTTGAGCAGTGTTCATCGATCTCACTCCTTGGGCGGTTCGGCGCCCGGATTCAATGTCAGTTGCATAAAGGTCAGGTCCAGCCAGCGGCCGAACTTGATGCCCACGTGCGGCATCTGCCCGGTGGTGACGAACCCCAGGCGCTCGTGCAGGCGCACAGACGCCTGGTTGCCGCTTTCGATGGCCGCGACCATCACATGCTTGCCGCAGGCGCGGGCACGTTCGATCAGTGCTTGCATCAGGCGCGGGCCAAGGCCTTTGCCGCGCTGGTCATTGCGTACATATACCGAGTGTTCGACGCTGTAGCGGAAACCCTCGAAGGGCCGCCAGTCGCCGAACGAGGCGTAGCCGGTGACTTCAGCGTTTTCCACCGAAACCAGAATCGGGTACGCCTGCGCCTGGCGCGCGCTGAACCAGGCCTGACGGTTGGCCAGGTCTACCGGTTGTTCGTTCCAGATCGCCGTGGTGTTGAGTACCGCGTCGTTGTAGATGTGCAGAATCGCCGGCAAGTCTTGCCAGGTGGCATCACGAATCATGGCCGGGCCTCACGCGATAGGCTGGTGGACGGTGACCAGCTTGGTGCCGTCGGGAAACGTGGCCTCCACCTGAATGTCGGGGATCATTTCCGGGATGCCCTCCATCACTTGTTCGCGGCTGAGCAGCGTGGTGCCGTAGTGCATCAGGTCGGCGACCGTGCGGCCATCGCGGGCGCCTTCCATCAAGGCGGCGGAAATGTAGGCGATGGTTTCCGGGTAGTTGAGCTTCACACCCCGCGCCAAGCGACGTTCGGCGACTAAGCCTGCGGTGAAGATCAACAGTTTGTCTTTTTCCCGTGGGGTCAAATCCATGGTTCAAGGTCCTTCATGGCATACATTCTTAAATACAACAGAGATCCAGGGTGGGAGGCGGCTTGCGCCTTCCGCCTTGTGATCTTCATGTGCTCCAGATTCGTGGTGCGACGGCCGCTCGCCCAAGTACCGCCGGGCGCAGCAACTTCCATAGATCAATCAACCAGCCCCGCGCGTGCAGCGCTTCACTGGCCAGGCAGCGCGCCACCAACACACCCGGCAACTGGGTCAGGTCGCCGCGCACCGCATGCGGCAGGCTGCGGCAGGCCTCAAGCAATTCAGGTTCGATGTCGCCAGTCAGCAGCAACGTCGCAAACACCGGTTGCCCGTCCAGCCCGATGGGCGAGTCGAGCAAGCCATCGGCGCCCACAATGCGCTGGCGTTCATGCCAGAGCAACTGGCCGTCGCGGCGAATATCCAGGTGCGATTGAAAGTGGCCGAGGTCGAAACGCTCGCCACTGGCGGGGCGGCCGAGGGCGACCACGTCCCAATAGAACAGCCGCGCATCGCCTTGCAGGTCAATGCGCGTGGTGAGTTCGGCCTGGGCGGCGCTGAACACAATGGTTTCCTGCGGCAGCCATTCCAGCGTCGCGCCGGCTTCCACGCTCAAGTCGAGCTGTTGAAACGCCGGGCCGCTGGCGCGATACCACTTGGCCGCGCCGGGGCTGGTCAATTGTGCCCAGGCACCGGCGCCGACAGTGGCGCGAATGTCCAGGCGGTCACCGCCGGCAATCCCGCCGGGCGGGTGCACGATAATGTGCTGGCACACCTCGGGGCCTTCGGCATACAGGTGCTTTTGCACGCGCAGCGGGCCGACGTGGCGGCGCATTACCGGGCGCGTGGTGTCGCCAAAACGCGCGTAGCCGAGCTCCAGCTCGGCATGCCAGCTTGGCGTGAACAGGGCAGGGGAAACGGGCAGGTTCATGGTTTAGTGCTTATCGTTAGGACGCTACAGATTAGATGGTAACCAAGCCGCGCACACCCTCAGTTTCCATATTTTCACCTCGGCCTTGTTGGACGATTTCGCCGCGTGACATCACCAGATACTGGTCGGCCAGCTCGGCGGCGAAGTCGTAGAACTGCTCCACCAGCAGGATCGCCATGTCGCCGCGCGCCGCGAGCTTTTTGATCACCGCGCCGATCTCTTTGATCACTGACGGCTGAATGCCCTCGGTCGGCTCATCCAGAATCAACAGGCGCGGGCGGCTCGCCAATGCGCGACCAATCGCCAACTGTTGTTGCTGGCCGCCGGACAAGTCGCCGCCACGCCGGTGCTTCATTTGCAGTAATACCGGGAACAACTCATAGATAAATGCCGGCACTTCCTTGGCTTCGGCGCCCGGGAAACGCGACAGGCCCATCAGCAGGTTTTCTTCCACCGTCAGCCTGCCAAAAATTTCCCGGCCCTGTGGCACATAGGCGATACCGGCGTGCACGCGCTGGTGTGGTTTGAAGCCGGTGATGGTCTTGCCTTCCCAGTTCACCGCGCCTTCTTTGGCCG
The DNA here is from genome assembly GCF_002723595.1 of Pseudomonas sp. ICMP 460. Lineage (NCBI taxonomy): Bacteria > Pseudomonadati > Pseudomonadota > Gammaproteobacteria > Pseudomonadales > Pseudomonadaceae > Pseudomonas > Pseudomonas sp. ICMP 460. The sequence continues at coordinate 34,429 of NZ_LKBR01000022.1, read as the reverse complement.
GCAGCAAGCCCATCAGGCACTTGAGCAAGGTGGTCTTGCCCACGCCGTTACGGCCGAGCAGGCAGGTGACTTCGCCGACTTTTACGTCGAAAGACAGCCCGCGCAGGATGTGGCTACCGCCGTAGTATTGGTGCAGCTGTTGTACTTGTAGCATTGGAACTCCGTTAGTTGGGCTTCGAGCAGTAAGCTTCAAGCTGCAAGTAAGAGCAGGTCGGCACACGGTTCAGCGTTCACTTGCCGCTTGAAGCTTGCAGCTCGAAGCTGGCCGATGTGTCACCGTCCCAAATAAACTTCAATAACGCGCTCGTCGGCCTGCACCTGTTCCAGCGACCCTTCGGCCAGCACGCTGCCTTGGTGCAACACGGTCACGTGGTCGGCAATCGAGCCGACAAAACCCATGTCGTGCTCTACCACCATCAACGAATGCTTGCCCGCCAGGCGTTTGAACAGTTCAGCGGTAAACTCGGTTTCGGCGTCGGTCATGCCCGCCACCGGTTCATCCAGCAGCAACAGTTGCGGGTCTTGCATCAACAGCATGCCAATTTCCAGAAACTGCTTTTGCCCATGCGACAGCAGCCCGGCCGGGCGCTGCACCGAGGCGGTCAGGCGGATGGTGTCGAGCACTTCATCGATGCGGTCTTTCTGCTCGCCGCTGAGGCGTGCGCGCAGGCTGGCCCACACCGACTTGTCGGCCTTTTGCGCCAGTTCCAGGTTCTCGAACACGCTGAGCGCTTCGAACACCGTGGGTTTCTGGAACTTGCGCCCGATGCCCGCCTGAGCAATCTGCACTTCGCTCATGCTGGTCAGGTCGAGCGTTTCGCCAAACCAGGCCTTGCCATGGCTCGGCCGGGTCTTGCCGGTGATCACGTCCATCAGCGTGGTCTTGCCCGCACCGTTGGGGCCGATGATGCAACGCAATTCGCCGACGCCGATGTACAGGTTCAAGCCGTTGAGCGCCTTGAAGCCATCGAAGCTGACGCTGATGTCTTCCAGGGTCAGGATAGTGCCGTGGCGCGTGTTCAGGCCGACGCCCGCGGCCTGGCCGATACCGATCGCATCACGTCCGCTGCCCGCATCAAGAATGGGTTCGAGCATAAATTCCGCCGTCGCTGTGACTCTCATTGTTCACCCCGTTTCTTCAACAGGCCGATCACACCCTTGGGCAAATACAAGGTGACGAGGATGAACAGCGCGCCCAAAAAGAACAGCCAGTATTCCGGGAAGGCCACGGTGAACCAGCTCTTCATGCCGTTCACCACGCCCGCGCCGAGCAACGGCCCGATCAAGGTGCCGCGCCCGCCCAAGGCCACCCACACGGCGGCTTCAATCGAGTTGGTCGGCGACATCTCGCTGGGGTTGATGATGCCCACTTGCGGCACATACAACGCGCCAGCCAAGCCACACAACACCGCGCTCAACACCCACACAAACAACTTGAACCCACGCGGGTCATAGCCGCAGAACATCAGGCGGTTCTCGGCATCGCGCAGTGCGGTCAATACCCGCCCGAACTTGCTCTGCGCCAGGCGCCAGCCGGTGTACAGGCTCGCCACCAGCAGCACCACGGTGGCCACAAACAGCACCGCCCGCGTGGCCGGTTCGGTAATCCCGAAACCCAAAATACTGCGGAAATTGGTAAAGCCGTTATTGCCGCCAAACCCGGTCTCGTTGCGAAAAAACAGCAGCATCCCGGCAAAGGTCAGCGCCTGGGTCATGATCGAGAAATACACGCCCTTGATCCGCGAGCGAAAGGCGAAAAAACCGAATACCAGCGCCAGTAAACCCGGCGCCAACACTACCAGGCACATGGCCCAGAGGAAGTGCTGGGTGCCCACCCAGTACCACGGCAATTCGGTCCACGACAAAAAGGTCATGAACGCCGGCAGTTCATCACCGGACGCCTGGCGCATCAGGTACATGCCCATCGCATAACCGCCCAGGGCAAAAAACAAACCGTGGCCGAGCGACAACATCCCGGCATAACCCCATACCAAGTCCAGCGCCAGCGCGACAATCGCGTAGCACAGAATTTTGCCCACCAGCGTCAAGGTGTAGGCCGACACGTGCAGCGGGTTTTCCGGCGACAGCAGTGAACACAACGGCAGCGCCAACAGCAGGGCCAACATCACCCCGCCGAGCGCTATCGTCACCTTGGGGCCGACCTTTTGCGTGGCCGTAAGCATCAATGGCTGGTTCATCAGTCGATCACCCGTCCTTTCAGTGCGAAGAGTCCTTGCGGGCGCTTCTGAATAAACAGAATGATCAGCGCGAGGATCAGGATCTTGCCGAGCACGGCGCCGATCTGCGGTTCGAGAATCTTGTTGGCAATGCCCAAACCAAACGCGGCCATTACGCTACCGGCCAACTGGCCGACACCGCCGAGTACCACCACCAGGAACGAGTCGATGATGTAGCTCTGGCCGAGGTCCGGGCCGACGTTGCCGATCTGGCTGAGCGCTACGCCGCCAAGGCCGGCGATGCCGGAACCGAGGCCAAACGCGAGCATGTCTACGCGCCCGGTCGGCACGCCGCAGCAGGCGGCCATGTTGCGGTTCTGGGTAACCGCGCGCACGTTGAGGCCCAAACGGGTTTTGTTCAGCAGCAGCCAGGTCAGCACCACTACGCACAGCGCAAACGCGATGATCACGATGCGGTTGTACGGCAGCACCAGGTTGGGCAGCACTTGAATGCCGCCCGACAGCCACGCCGGGTTCGCCACTTCAACGTTCTGCGCGCCGAACACCAGGCGTACCAGTTGGATCAGCATCAAGCTGATGCCCCACGTCGCCAGCAGGGTTTCCAGAGGGCGGCCATACAGGTGACGAATCACCGTGCGTTCCAGCGCCATGCCGATGGCGGCGGTGACGAAAAACGCCACCGGCAGCGCAATCAGCGGGTAGAACTCAATGGCGCCGGGCACATAGCGCTGCATCATTAATTGCACGACGTAGGTGGAATAGGCCCCGAGCATCAGCATCTCGCCGTGGGCCATGTTGATCACGCCAAGCAGGCCGAACGTGATCGCCAGGCCCAAGGCGGCGAGCAGCAGGATTGAACCGAGCGACATGCCGCTGAAGGCTTGGCCAAGAATCTCGCCGAACATCAATTTACGTTTGACTTGGGCCAGGCTGGTCTCGGCGGCGGTGTGCACGGCGGCGTCGGTTTCGACACCCGGCGCGAGCAACGCTTCAAGGCGTGTGCGCGCCAGCGGGTCGCCGGTGCCGCCCAACAAACGCACGGCTTGCAGGCGCACGGCCGGGTCGCTGTCAACTAGTTGCAGGTTGGCCAGGGCCAAACTGAGGGCGGTGTGTACGTCCTCGTTGGTTTCGGCGGCAACGCGCTGGTCGAGGAATTTGAGTTGCGCAGGCTGTGCGCTTTTTTGCAGGGTTTGCGCGGCGCCAAGGCGCACCTTGGGGTCTGCAGCGAGCAGTTGCTGGCTGGCTTGTACATTGTCGATCAGGCCGCGCAGGCGGTTGTTCAGGCGCACGGTTTTGGTGTCGCCGTTGACCGTCAGTTGGCCTTGTTGCAGCGCGTCGATCAACTCGATGCGCGCCGGGTCGGGCTGAGCGGCCCAGTCCTGCAGCAGCTTGGCTTGTTGCGTCGGGTTGGCGGCAAGAAAGTCTTCAGCGTCGCTGGCGTGTGCAGCTAAAGGCAGCAACAGCAGCGCGGCGAGGATGAAGCGGTGGAGGGCAGTGGGCATAGAAAAGTGTCCTGATCATGCGCGGTCAAACTGTGGGAGCGGGCTTGCTCGCGAATGCGGTGGATCAGTACCAAATGCTTTGACTGATGCACCGCATTCGCGAGCAAGCCCGCTGCCACATTTGATCTGTGGTGCGGCTTAGTTGCTCTTCACCGCGTAATCCGGCTTCTTGTCATTGCCAGGAATGTACGGGCTCCATGGCTGAGCCCGAATCGGCTCATTGGTCTGCCACACCACCGAGAACTGCCCATCGGCCTGGATCTCGCCGATCATCACCGGCTTGTGCAGGTGGTGGTTGGTTTTATCCATGGTCAGGGTAAAGCCCGACGGCGCGGCGAAGGTCTGGCCGGCCAGTGCTTCACGCACTTTGTCGACGTCGGTGGACTTGGCTTTTTCCGCCGCCTGCGCCCACATATGAATGCCCACATAGGTGGCTTCCATTGGGTCGTTGGTCACGGCTTTATCCGCGCCCGGCAGGTTGTGCGCCTTGGCATAGGCCTTCCAGTCGGCGACGAATTTCTTGTTCACCGGGTTCTCGACTGACTGGAAGTAGTTCCAGGCGGCGAGGTTGCCCACCAGCGGCTTGGTGTCGATGCCGCGCAATTCCTCTTCACCCACCGAGAACGCGACTACCGGCACGTCGGTTGCCTTCAAGCCCTGGTTGGCGAGTTCTTTGTAGAACGGCACGTTGGAGTCGCCATTCACGGTGGAGATCACTGCGGTTTTGCCGCCGGCGGAGAATTTTTTGATGTTGGCGACGATGGTCTGGTAATCGGCGTGACCGAACGGGGTGTAGACCTCTTCAATATCTTTATCCGCGACGCCTTTGGCGTGCAGGAACGAACGCAAAATCTTGTTGGTGGTGCGTGGGTACACATAGTCGGTGCCCAACAGGAAGAAACGCTTGGCACTGCCGCCTTCTTCGCTCATCAGGTATTCCACCGCAGGGATCGCCTGCTGGTTCGGCGCCGCACCGGTATAGAACACGTTAGGCGACATCTCTTCGCCTTCGTATTGCACCGGGTAGAACAGCAGGCCGTTGAGTTCTTCGAACACCGGCAGCACCGATTTACGCGACACCGAGGTCCAGCAACCAAACACCACGGCGACTTTGTCCTGGGTCAGCAACTGGCGGCCTTTTTCGGCAAACAGCGGCCAGTTCGACGCGGGGTCTACGACCACCGGTTCGAGCATTTTGCCGTTGACGCCGCCCTTGGCGTTGATCTCGTCGATGGTCATCAACGCCATGTCTTTAAGCGAGGTTTCGGAGATGGCCATGGTCCCCGACAACGAATGCAGGATGCCGACCTTGATGGTCTCGGCGGCCTGCACAGTCCAGGTCAACCCCATGGCGACAATGGATGCCGACAAAGTAAAAGCCTTGATCAAGCTACGACGCTGCATGGTGCGATCTCCGTAAACCGATATTTTTGTGGGCAGATACGCAGGACTTTGCAAAGGCTGTGCCTGCGGCACTTAACACCGGGTTAACGGGCAACTGAGCGGAGAGGTTGACGGTGGCGCGCACCAACTTGGCGCCGCAATCGCCACCGAGTGCACGGCAGGCCCTTAAAGAGGGCGCAGGCATAGGCAGGCAGTGCGATTGCGCGATTTGGTCTGCGCCGGCAACAGCTGAATGCTGACCTCAGCGTTTGCGCATCAAGCCGATAAAAAACCGCCCGCCGATGGCTGCCGTCGCCACGCCAATCGGCAGGTCTTCGGGGGCGATCAGGGTGCGGGTCGCAACGTCCACCCACACCAGAAACACACTGCCCAGCAGTACGCACACCGGCAGCAATCGGCGGTGCTCGGCGCCGACCAAACGGCGGGCGATGTGCGGCACCATCAGGCCGACAAAACCGATGGAACCGCTGATGGACACCAGCACGCCGGTCATCAAGGACGCGACCAGGAACACTTTCAGCCGCACGTTGCGCGCGTTCAGGCCCAGGGTCACGGCGGTCTGCTCGCCGGCCATCAAAGCATTCAACGGCCGCGCCATGCACAGCAGCAATACCAGCCCCAGCAGCACGGTAGCGGCGGGGATCGCCAGCAGCTCCCAACGCGCCAGGCCCAAGCCGCCAAGCATCCAGAACATCACCGCCGACGCCGCGCGGTGGTCGCCCATAAACAGCAGCAGGTTGGCCACCGCCATCATCACGAACGACACCGCCACGCCGCACAGCAACAGCCGGTCACTCTCCAGGCGGCCATTACGGCTGGCCACCGCCAACACCACCAGCATGCTCAACAAGGCCCCGATAAACGCGGCGACCGGCAAGGTCAGCACACCGATGATTTGCCCCACATGCAGCACCACAATCACCGCGCCGAGGGTGGCGCCGGAGGTCACGCCCAACAGGTGCGGGTCGGCCAGCGGGTTACGCGTCACCGCCTGCAACACTGCACCGATCAACGCCAGCCCGGCGCCCACCAGCGCACCCAGCAGCATGCGCGGCACGCGGATCAGCCACACAATATGTTCCTGCCCCGCGCTCCAGTTGACGGCACCGATACCGAACGCCTTGTTCAGCAAAATTTGCCACACCACCTCCACCGGCACCCGCGCCGAGCCGAACCCCAGCGAGATCACGCACGAGACCAGCAGCAACGCGCCCAGCGCAATCAGCAACAGCCTGTAGCGACCCGTGATCATTCGCCGTGAAAGCCTTTGGCCAGGGTTTCAACCGCCAACACGTTGTCGATACCCGGCGTTGCCTGCACGTAGGGGATCACGATAAAACGCTGGTTCTTGATCGCGTCCACCGACTGCAGGGCCGGGTTATTGAGCAGGAACTGTTGTTTTTGCTCGGCGGTGGTTTCGCTGTAGTCGACGATCACGATCACCTGCGGGTTACGCTCCACCACGGTCTCCCAGTTGACGCGGGTCCAGCTGGCGTCGACGTCATCGAGAATATTGCGCCCACCGGCGGCGGCGATCAGCGCGTGCGGCATGCCCAGGCGGCCGGACGTCATGGCGCGGTCTTCACCGCTGTCATACAGGAACACGCGCGGTTTGCTGGCAGGCAGGTGTTTTTGCACCTCGGCAACCTGCGCCTGCATCTGCGCGATCAAGGCAGCGGCGCGGTCTTGCACATCGAAAATCTTGCCCAGGTTGCGCAGGTCGTTATAGGTGTCGTCCAGCGTGGCGGCCGGGCGCTTCATCACAAACGCGCACGACTCGGTCAGCTCATACACGTTGATCCCCAAGGGTTGCAGGGTTTGCGGCGTGAGGTCACCGCCCACGCGCATGCCGTAGTCCCAGCCGGCGAAGAAGAAATCGACGTTGGCATTCAGCAGGGTTTCCACCGACGGGTACTTGCTCGCCAGCTCCGGCAGGCCGTCGAGGATCGCGGCCATTTCCGGCGTGACCGACTTCCAGCCGGTGACGCCGCTGTAACCGGCCATGTGCGATTTGAGGCCGAGTGCGAGCATCATCTGCGTCATGTTGATGTCGTGGCTGACCGCGTGCTTCGGCGCTTCCTGAAAGGTCACGTCGCGGTTGCAGCTTTTGATGGTCACCGGGTAATCGGTCGCCGCGGCGAAGGCATGGGCAGTGCCGAACAGCAGGGCGAGAGAGAGCAGGGCGCGCAGGTTCATGGTTGGGTTATCCAAGTGATTCGGGGGTAGCCGGACAAGGGGTGAGTGTCGATCAGGGCGTCGACGCCAAACACGTCGCGCAGCAACTCGACGGTCAGCACGTCGTGGGGCGTGCCGCTGGCGACGATGCGCCCGTGGTTGATCACGTACAGGCGATCACAGAAGGCGGCGGCCAGGTTGAGGTCGTGGATGCTCGCCAGCGTGCCGATGTTCAAACGTTTAACCAGCTTCAGAAGCTCCAGCTGATAGCGCGGGTCGAGGTGGTTGGTCGGCTCATCCAGGATCAGCAGTTGCGGTTGCTGCGCCAGGGCGCGGGCGAGAATTACCCGCTGTTTTTCACCGCCCGACAGCGTGGCAAACGCATGGTCTTCGAAGTCCTGCATGCCCACCGACGTCAACACGCTGCGCACCAATTGCTGGTCGTGCAGCGTGTCGCCGTCGAACAAGCCTTTGTGCGGCGTGCGGCCCATGGCGACCACTTCATCCACACGCAAACCGAAGGCATCGGGGAATTCCTGCAGCACCACCGCGATGCGTTGCGCGCACCACTTGGCGCTGTGTTTCCACACGTTCTGATGCGCGAGCAGCACCTCGCCGTGTTGCGGTTTGCTGAACCGGTAAGCACAGCGCAACAGGCTGGTCTTGCCGCTGCCATTGGGGCCGATCAGCCCGACAAACTCCCCCGCACCGACCTGTAAGCTGGCGTCACGTAGTTGGAAATGATGGCTGCAGTGGTCGTGACCCGGTGGGGTCCAGGCCAAGCCGGTTATAGCGAGTGACGTCATCAATGTTCTCAAGGTCAGCGCAAATCAAACTGTGCGAGCAAGCAAGCGCCTTGTTTATCGGCCTATCAGTTTTCGTCGAAGGGCTACTCGCCGCAGGGCGCGGCGAGCAACGATAGCGCAGAAAGTGTTATAAGTTAACACTTATTGGCTGCGGCACACAGGTCGCACAAGGCTACACAAGGGCGCTGTTTCAGGTGTCTCGCCTGTTTCACGCAGAACCTGAAGCAGATTCACGTGGGCGAAAAAACCGCGCCAACACCAGACGATCCAGCGCCCACACCACGATCAACGAGGCGCCCACCAGCGGAAAAATGATCGCCAGCGCGAGCATGATCAGCATCGCGGTTTTCCACTTCGGCAGGTCATGGCGCAACGGTGGAACGCCCAGCCCACCGGCTGGCCGGCGCTTCCACCAGATCACCACACCGCTCACCGCACTGAGCAGAATCATCAGGCAAATCACCAGCACGATCAGTTGGTTGACCCAGCCGAACATCTTGCCTTCATGCAGCATCACGCCGGTTTCGGTGGCGCGTGCCAGCGTGTTGTAGTGCGCCCAGCGCACATCGGCGAGCACCTTGCCGGTGTACTGATCGATGTGCAGCGTGGCGTCGTTGCGCGGGTCGTCGGCAAATACCGCGACGGTGAACACGCCGGTGGCGGTGGTCGGGAAGGTGATGCTGTAGCCGGGCTCGACCTTGCGTGAGTTGGCCATATCGACCACCTGTTGCAGGCGCACCGTCGGCGCGGCGGGGCCTGCCTGCATCGCGCCGTGGTTCATGTGTTCGGCGTGGTCGCCGGACATCGGCATTGGCGTGTTCTCCATCGCCCACGGCACTGTCTGTTGGCTCGCGGTATTGAGGCTGCGCGCTTGCTGGTCGGACTGCGGCACGTTGTTCCACATGGCCGCCGGGAAGCGATTCCACAAGTCGGCGTATTGCTTGCCCCAGAAGCCGGTCCAGGTCATGCCGCTGAGCAGCATCACCAGCAAAAACGCCGCGCCCCAAAAGCCTGCGACCGCATGCATGTCACGCCAGAACACCCGGCCACGTGTGTTAAAGCGAGGCCACAACACCCCGGCCGACGACTTGCCGCGTGGCCACCACAGGTACACGCCAGACACCACCAGCATCACGCCCCAGCCGGCGGCGAGTTCCACCAGGCGGTCGCCGAGCGTTCCGATCATCAGCTCGCCGTGGAGCGCGCGGGCGATGGCTTGCAGGTTGTATTTGGCGTCCTGCTCGCCGAGCACTCTGCCGCGATACGGGTCGACAAATACCGTGACTTCGCGCCCGCCGTCATGCATCACAAATTGCGCGCTGCGGGTGGCATCGGCAGGCGGCAGGTATTTGCTGATCGTGCCTTGGGGGAAGGCCGCCTGCGCGCGTTGCAATTGTTCGTCGGCACTCAACACCTGCGCGGCGGGTTGCACCTTGAGCAAGTCGCCGTACATCAGCGGGTCGAGCTGCGGTTTGAACAGGTAGATGATGCCGGTCAAGGCCAGCAGCACCATAAACGGCGCCACAAACAGCCCGGCGTAAAAGTGCCAACGCCAAGCCAGGTTGTAGAAAGAAACTGTTTGAGTGCCCTTGTGGGAGGGCGCTTGCTGCCGATGCTTTTTATCGCCGGTGCCGGTTGGCGCGGGGCGTTCGGGAGTGTGATCAGCGCGGGTGTCAGCAGAAAACCTGGACATGACAAATTCCATCCATCAATCGTAAACAACACGGCCAGCAGCCTGCGGCTGTCTGTTTAAAGTCGGCCTGGGTGAAGTAACGTTATGCAGTGCTTACGCAGTGATGGGTGGCGCGCGGCTGCGGGCGCCGGGGAAGATGCTCTGCCGGGCATGGCCCAGGCGGACGGCCGGGGTGAGGGCGCTGGCCGCTGGCACAGTGCCAAGCGTCAGGTACGACACACTGCCAGGCAGCGCCGGGCAACTGAACAGCAGGTCGCAATAACCGCACTTGGCCCACAGCGCGTGATGTTCGTCGGGGGCTTTAGGGTGATGGGCATCGCCGTGACTGCCCGGCATGTCCATGGACATTTCCATCGGCATAGCGGCGTGGTGATCCATCGGCATCGCTTGGGAAATCAGCGGACCGATAAAGATCATCAGCATGGCGAACAGGCTGATCCAACTGCCGCGCATCCGGCGCTGGTGTGGAGACAACCTGGCGCGAGGGGCGCCCATCGGGTGTTGGCCTATTGAGCGTGCTGATGCCCTTGGGTGGTGGTCGGCGGCACTTTCTGCACGGACACTTCCACCTCGACCTTGCCGGCTTTTTCGAAGGTCAGGGTCAGCGGGAATTGCTTGCCATCGGCCAACAGGCTGCGGTCTTTAAGGCCCAGCAACATGACGTGATAGGCCATTGGCGCAAAGGTCAATTCACCCTTGGCCGGTACCGCCACGCTGAGCACGTGCTGCATCTTCATCAAGTCGCCCTGCATCACATGCTCATGCAGCTCGGCCTTGTCCGCCACCGGCGTCTCGACACTGAGCAAACGGTCGGCGGTAGCCCCGCTGTTATGAATCACAAAATACGCCGCGACGGTCGGCGCATTCGGCGGCAACTCCTGTGACCACGGGTCGCTGACCAGCAAGTCGCCGACCTTGTAGTCTTCGGCATTCGCGGCACTGAACACCGGCAGCAACAAAGCAGCCAGTAGAAGGGAAGATTTGAGCATGGCAGTTCTCCAGAACGGTTCTAAACGCAGTTAACGTGCGAAACAGTCAGACCGTGGGAGAGGCGCGCGGGTTAAGGCTCGGCCATTGCTGGCGCGGCGCAGGGTTTTGCACTGCCGCTGGCGACAGGCCCAGCACCGCATCCAGCCGTGTGACATACACCTGCGGCACGTGCCCCGGCAGCGCCACCAACGGCGCAGAGCCTGCGCAATACGCGCAATGCTGCAGGGTCGAGTGGTCGTCTTGCTGCGGCGCCGGAATATCCAGTTTGCCCAGCGCAATGGCCTTCAGGCTGGCGCCATTCGACGAACAAAAACTGCCCCACAGCATTTGCTGAACAGGGTCTTGGGCGTGCTGCATCGCGCTGACCATCGGCATGGCAAAGGCGTTGAACAGCACTGCGAAGCAGGCGATCCACACACTTGCAAAGCGTTGACGGGCCATGGCGGACAATCCGTAGGGTTGAGCGATCAGGCGGGTATTTAGCCTGAACGGGGGGCATAAGTAAAAAGGCGTGGCGTGGTTTGGTGTCACAGGGCTATCAGATAGCGGAGGCGTGGAGCCTCAGGCCAAGCGCTTTCATTACTTTCATGATAGTCGCGAACTCCGGATTGCCAGTGGTGGAGAGGGCTTTGTATAAACTTTCGCGTCCCAGGCCTGCGTCTCGGGCTATTTGGGTCATGCCTTGGGCACGGGCGATATCGTTGAGGGCGGTACGAATCAGCAGGCCGTCACCCGCATCGTCTTCAAAGCAAGTCTCCAAATAGGCGGCCATCTCCAAAGGCGTTTTCAAGTATTTTGCTGCATCAAAACGGGTAAAAGACTCGCTCATGATTTATTCCTCGCTTTCAGGATTTATTGCCAGTTGTTTTGCACGCGTGATGTCTCGGCTTTGTGTCGATTTGTCGCCACCTACCAACAACAGATAAAACACCTTGTCTCGACGCGTGAAGTAAACGCGATACCCAGGGCCGTAGTGGATTCGCATTTCTGACACACCGTCACCTACAGGCTCACAGTCACCGAAATTCCCTGCCTGCGCCATTCGCAGTCTCTTCAAAACGCGTACTTTGGCGAAAGGATCCCGCAGTGCTTCCAACCATCTGACAAACTCGATGGTTTCAATGAACTCAATCATCACGAATCGTATTCCTTGGGATACAGAATGGCAAGTCGCGATGCGCTGCAAAACAAATGCATCCCCATCGCGGAGGTTGGTGCAAAACCGCGAGAGGCGAGGTTATAGCGAGGGCTTTTGGCTGAACCAGCCAGCTGGTTCGGAAGTGGTTGTAGGGCAGGTCGACTTTTAGGTGGCGAAACCAAGCAACGTAATGTTTGGCTTTGTATCAGTAAGCACGGAAATTTCCGACAACGTTTTGAGGTTGTCCCTAGGACACTCGGTCTCTAGTTTGCGTACACCGCTGCAAGTGCAGCGCTATGGTGGCTGTGCGCGGGATACCTTCGGGTATGCCGGTGTTCTGGAGAATCGGTCCGCGAACCTGCGTACAGCTGCCACCCCCAATCCCCCCGTCCTGCTTTTCACCGTGGCCGATGGCATCAGCACCGAAGACCTGTTGGTCAACCTCAGCGAAACACTCGCCTCGGCCAATGCCCTGAGCTGCGACTTGGCGTTTAACCTGGAAGGACCAAAACGTGAGGAATTGCTGGGCATTGCGCAGTTGATTGAGTTGGCGCAGTTGCTGGCGGAGCGCGTGCACGAACGCGTCGGGCAGACGACCACCGTTTAAAGGTGGGAGCTGGCTTGCCTGCGATGCAGGCGACTCAGTCTTCCAGTTAAACCGAGGTGATGCTATCGCAGGCAAGCCAGCTCCCACAGTTTGGATTGCGCTCGGCTATTGCTTGGCGTTGAGCCTGCTTGTTGCACGCGCACTGGAGAAATTTCCGACAGGGATTTCAGGTTGTCCCTAGGACACTCGATCTCTAGCTTGCGTACACCGCTGCAAGTGCAGCGTTATGGCGGCTGTGCGCGGGATACCTTCGGGTATGCCGGCTTCCTTGATCTCCGGTCCGCGAACCTGCGCACAGCTGCCACCCATCGCATCGCGGCGATTGGTGGCAGCTCCACTCAGATTAAGGAGCGTCACAATGATTAAACCCACCCCCAATCCCCCCGTCCTGCTGTTTACCGTGGCCGATGGCATCAGTACCGAAGACCTGTTGGTCAACCTCAGCGAAACACTCGCCTCGGCCAATGCCCTGAGCTGTGACTTGGCCTTTAACCTGGAAGGACCAAAACGCGAGGAGTTGCTGGGCATTGCGCAGTTGATCGAGTTGGCGCAGTTGCTGGCGGAGCGTGTGCACGAACGCGTCGGGCAGACGACCACTGTTTAAAGGTGGGAGGAGGCTTGCTCCCGATAGCGGTGGTTCAGCTAACACATCAGTGACTGACGCACCGCCATCGGGAGCAAGCCCCCTGCCACCTTTAAAAAGTGTCGTTCAGAGGTCGGTGATTGCCTTCAGCAGCGCGGCCACGGTGGTGAACTCCCGGTCCACAGCAGCCAGCACCGGCCGCTTCAACACCACCACCGGCACTCCACGTTCCCGCGCCACTTCAAGCTTGGGCTCGGTGGCTGCACTGCCGCTGTTCTTGCTGATCAGCACGTCAATCCCGCGCCGCTCAAACAACGCGCGCTCATCTTCAATCAGAAACGGCCCACGTGCGCCGATCACTTCGCAGCGTTCATTGCCGGGGTACACTTCCAGCGCGCGCAGGGTCCAGAACTGCTCGGCGGGGATCTCGTGCAGATGCTGCAACGGCTCGCGGCCCAAGGTGAACAGCGGGCGCTTGAACGGCTTCAACGCGTCAATCAATTGCGCCCAATCACTTACCTCGCGCCAGTCATCCGCCGCCTGCGGTTGCCACGCGGGGCGCCGCAATGCCCAGCCTGGAATACCGCATAAGCGCGCCGCCAGGGCCGCGTTCTGGCTGATCTGCGCGGCGTAGGGGTGCGTGGCATCAAGCATCAAACTGATGTTTTCATCGCGAACAAACTGCGCCAAACCTTCGGCCCCGCCATAACCGCCGACACGCACTTGGCAGGTCAGGTCCGTCGGCACGCGACCCACGCCCGCGAGGCTGTAGATATGCTGCGGGCCGAGCGTGCGGGCAATCGCCAGCGCTTCAGTCACGCCGCCCAGCAACAGAATGCGCTTCATAGCGGCTTCACCAGGTCCAGCAAAGTGATCGGCAGCGCCTGGCGCCACGTATCAAACTCACCCAATGGCTGAGCCTGAGCCACATGGATGCGGGTCAGTTCGCCGCCGTGCTGGTCGCGCCAGTTCATCAGGGTCATTTCACTTTGCAGGGTCACCGCATTGGCGACGAGCCGACCACCGGGGCGCAGGTGTTGCCAACAGGTGTCGAGCACGCCGTCGCGGGTGACGCCGCCGCCAATGAAGATCGCATCCGGTGCTTCGAGGCCGCGCAGCGCGTCCGGCGCCTTGCCGCGAATCAGTTGCAGGCCGGGCACGCCAAGGGCGTCGCGGTTGTGTTCGATCAACCCTTGGCGGCCTGCATCGGCTTCAATCGCCACGGCGCGGCAGCTTGGGTGCGCGCGCATCCATTCGATGCCGATGGAGCCGCTGCCCGCGCCGACATCCCACAACAGTTCGCCGGGCATCGGCGCGAGGCGGGCGAGGGTCATGGCGCGCACATCGCGCTTGGTCAGTTGGCCATCGTGTTTGAACGCGGCGTCGGGCAGCCCGGCGAGGCGTGACAGGCGCGGCGTGTTGGCGTCGGCGAGGCAGTCAATGGCGACCAGATTCAAATCGGCGACTGAACGGTGTTTCCACTCCTCGGCCAGCCCGTCGATACGCTGCTCGGCCGCGCCGCCCAGGTGTTCAAACACGCTCAACCGGCTAGGCGCAAACCCGGACTCAACCAACAGCGCGGCAATCCGCGCGGGGCTGCGCCCATCATTACTCAGCACCAGCAACCGAGTGCCACTGGCCAGGTGCGCATTAATCGCCGCCAATGGCCGAGCCACCACGGATAACGTCACCACGTCCTGCAACGGCCAACCAAGCCGCGCCGCCGCCAGTGAAACCGACGAAGGCGCCGGTAAAATCAGCAACTCCTCAGCCGCCACCTGCCGTGCCAAACTGGCGCCCACGCCATAGAACATCGGGTCGCCGCTGGCCAGCACACACACCGGCTCGCCGCGCCGCGCCAGCACCGGCTCCAGCGCAAACGGGCTCGGCCACAGCTGGCGTTCGCCACGAATACACACCGGCAACAGGTCCAACTGGCGTTGGCCGCCTATAATCCGCGAGGCGCGCAGCAAGGCATGCCGAGCGTTTCTGCCGAGCCCCTTGAAGCCGTCTTCACCGATGCCTACTACCGTCAGCCAGGGCGACATATCAATTCCTTGAACGACATCCGACGGGCAGGCTTTTCATGCCGCCGGACAAAGCAGGCATAATACCGCGCCTTTACCCGTCAACCGGTAGCCCCGTGAACCCAACGCCTGCTCTGAATACTTTGCGCCCCTCGGCTTGCCCGGGGTTGCTGCGTATCGTCCAGGCGTTGGATGGCGGCATTTGCCGGATCAAATTGGCCGGTGGTTCGATCAGCGCAGCGCAAGCCCATGCGCTGGCAGACGCAGCCCAGGCCTACGCCGGCGGGGTGATCGAGGCGACCAACCGCGCCAATCTGCAGATTCGCGGTATTGGCGCCGAGCAGGGCGCCTTGATTGCCGCGCTGTTGGCCGCAGGTTTAGGCCCGAACAACGCCGCCGGTGACGACGTGCGCAACCTGATGCTCAGCCCCGGCGCCGGTATCGACCCGCAGATGCTGTTCGACACCCGCCCGCTGGCCGAGCAGATCCTCGCGACGTTGCAAAACCAGCCGCGCTTCCATGCGCTGTCGGCCAAGTTCGCCGTGCAACTGGATGGCGGTGAGGCGCTGGCGATGCTCGAACATCACCATGACCTGTGGCTGTCAGCCTTTGAGCGCGAGGGCGAGACGCTGCTGGCGTTCGGCCTGGCCGGTTGCCCTGGGCTGGATGCGCCGTTGGCGGCGGTGCGGCTGGACCAAGGCCATGCGCTGGTGGTCAGCGTGCTGGAGGCGTTTCTCGACCTCGCCACGCCTGAGCAAACGCGCATGCGCCATTTGGCTGTGGATAACGTACTGCGCCACCTCAGCCTGCCTTTGCTGCCGGTGGATGGCTTCAAGCGCCCGGCCAGTGGCGCTGTGTTGCACCTGGGAAGTTATCCACAGCGTCAAAAAGATCAGCACTACGTTGCCGCCGTTGCACCCTTGGGGCGCCTCGACTCGATGATGCTCAAGGGCGCCGCGCAGCTCGCCAGCGAGTTCGGCGACGGCACGTTGCGCTTCACGCCCTGGCAGGGCGTGCTGCTGCCTAACGTTAAACACCCTCACGCGGTGACCGAAGGCCTGATGCAACTCGGCTTTCTCTGTTCAGTCGAGCAACCCTTGGCGCGCATGATCGCCTGCACCGGTTCCAGCGGTTGCGGCAAAGGCCTGGCCGATACCAAGGCCGACGCCGTGCAACTGGCCGCGCTGCAACCCGGCGCCGAGGTGCACCTGTCGGGCTGTTCGCGCTCCTGCGCCGCCGCGCACACCGCGCCGGTCACCTTGCTGGCAGTCAGCCCCGGCCACTACGACGTCTATTTTCGCGAGGCAGCCCAGCCCGGTTTCGGCCGGCTGCACGCGCGCACTCTTTCTATTGAAGCGGCGGGCGCCTTGCTGCGCGCTCGCCCACGGAGCAACACCGATGATTGATTACATCCGCGACGGTCAGGAGATCTATCGCAACTCCTTCGCCATTATTCGCGCGGAAGCCAAGTTGGAGCGCATCCCGGCCGACCTGGAAAAACTCGCGGTGCGGGTGATTCACGCGTGCGGCATGGTTGACGCCATCGACGGCCTGCAGTTTTCCGAAGGCGCCGGCAAGGCCGGGCGTGATGCACTGGCGGCGGGCGCGCCGATTTTGTGCGATGCGCGGATGGTCTCCGAAGGCGTGACGCGCACCCGCCTGCCGGCGAATAACCAGGTGATTTGCACCCTGCGCGACGACAGCGTGCCGGCGTTGGCGCTAGAGCTGGGCAACACCCGCTCTGCCGCCGCGCTGGAGCTGTGGCGCCCGCACCTGGAAGGCAGTGTGGTGGTGATTGGCAACGCGCCGACCGCGTTGTTCTACCTGCTCGAAATGCTCGATGCCGGCGCGCCGAAGCCTGCGTTGATTCTCGGTTTTCCGGTGGGCTTTGTCGGCGCTGCCGAATCCAAGGCGATGCTCGCGGCCGACAGCCGTGGCGTGCCGTTCGTGATCATGCAAGGCCGCTTGGGCGGCAGTGCAATGGCCGCCGCTGCGGTGAACGCCTTGGCCACGGAGGTCGAATAATGCCCGCACGCGGACGTTTGCTTGGCCTGGGCGTAGGCCCCGGCGACCCGGAACTGATCACCGTCAAAGCCCTGCGCTTGCTGCGCGAGTCGCCGGTGGTGGCGTACTTCGTGGCCAAGGGCAAGAAGGGCAACGCCTTCGGTATCATCGAGGACCACTTGGTGGCGCAGCAGACGCTGATGCCGCTGGTGTACCCGGTGACCACCGAGGCGCTGCCGGCGCCGCTGTCTTATGAGCAAGTGATCAGCGACTTCTACGACCGCGCCAGCCTGGACGTGGCCGCGCACCTGGATGCCGGCCGCGATGTGGCGGTGATCTGTGAAGGCGATCCGTTTTTCTACGGCTCCTACATGTACCTGCACGACCGCTTGGCCGAGCACTATGAGGCACAGGTTATCCCCGGCGTGTGCTCGATGTTGGGCGGCGCCTCGGTGCTTGGCGCGCCGCTGGTGTATCGCAATCAGAGCTTGTCGGTGCTGTCGGGCGTGTTGCCGCATGACGACCTCAAGCGGCGCTTGGCCGATGCGGATGCGGCGGTGATCATGAAGCTGGGGCGCAACTTCCACAAAGTGCGCCAGGTGCTGGAAGAACTCGGTTTGGCCGAGCGCGCGTTGTATGTGGAGCGCGCGACCATGTCGAACCAGAAAATCGTGCCGCTGGTTGAGGTTGACCCGACGTCGTCGCCGTACTTCTCGTTGATCATCGTTCCGGGTGAAAGGTGGCAAGGTTGATGACCCCGGCGATCATTATTCTGGGCCAGGGCAGCCTGGCCACCGCGCGCAAGATCGCGCAGGTTTACCCCGGCGCGTTGATCCACGGCTTGGCCGGGCGGGTTGACGGCGCCGACCAGGTGTACAGCGAGTTCGGCGCGACCCTGCGCCAGCTTTATCAACAGGGCACGCCGCTGATCGCGCTGTGCGCCGCCGGTATCGTCATCCGCACGCTGGCGCCGCTGCTGCTGGAAAAAGGCGAAGAACCCGCCGTGCTGGCCGTGGCCGAAGACGGCAGTGCCGTGGTGCCGTTGCTCGGTGGGTTGGGCGGGGTGAACGTGATGGCGCGTGACATCGGCGCTGCACTCGGTGTGGCCGCGGCGATCACCACCAGCGGCGAACTGCGTTTCGGCACTTGCCTGCTCAACCCGCCGGCGGGGTATCAGTTGGCTGACCTTGAGCTGGGCAAGCGTTTTGTCTCGGACCTGTTGGCGGGCGCACCGGTGCGTATCGAAGGTGCGGCGCCGTGGCTGGAGCAGGCCAACCTGCCGCAGGATCAGCAGGCCGACCTGACGATTCAT
This sequence comes from Pseudomonas sp. ICMP 460, assembly GCF_002723595.1. Taxonomy (NCBI): domain Bacteria; kingdom Pseudomonadati; phylum Pseudomonadota; class Gammaproteobacteria; order Pseudomonadales; family Pseudomonadaceae; genus Pseudomonas; species Pseudomonas sp. ICMP 460. Next base: position 15,990 of record NZ_LKBR01000022.1, on the reverse strand, counting down.
GTGGGCAACGCCGAGCGCGTGCCGGCGGCGAATGAATTGCTGATTTATCCAAAAAATGTCTGCGTCACCTGCTTGCCGGGCGCGGATCTGGCCGCGCGTGTGCGGGCGGCGTTGCATAAAGCCGGCATCGCCATGCAATCGCTGGCGTGCCTGTTGGCCAGTGAAACGCAGATGGCCGAGCCGTCGTTGCAGGCGGCGGCGCAGGAACTGGGGGTGCCGCTGCGGTTTGCCGAGGTGGCGCAAGACGCCGACATCGTGATCACTGTGGCCGAGCAACCGCTGAACCTGTCGCACGTCGGTCGCCCGCGTGGCCGCCTCGCCGTGATCGGCCTCGGCCCCGGCGCCGCCGAGTTGATGGTGCCGGCGGTCAAGGCTGAACTGGCGCGTTGCACCGATGTGCTGGGCTACGAAACCTATGTGCGCATGGCCGGGCCGTTTCGTGATGACCAGGTGCAGCACTGCACCGACAACCGCGAAGAAATGCAGCGTGCGCGCCATGCGTTTGAGCTGGCCGCGCAGGGCCGCTCGGTGGTGGTGGTGTCGTCCGGCGACCCTGGCGTGTTCGCCATGGCGGCCGCCGTGATCGAAGCCTTGCACGAATCGAGTGACGCGGCCTGGCATCAAGTCGACCTGCAGATATTGCCGGGCGTCTCGGCGTCTCTGGCCACCGCCGCGCAAGCGGGTGCGCCGCTGGGCCATGATTTTTGCGTGATGTCGCTGTCCGACAACCTCAAGCCCTGGTCGATTATTGAAAAGCGCCTGGACCTCGCGTCCCAGGCCGACCTGGCCTTGGCGTTCTATAACCCGATCTCGCGTGCGCGGCCCTGGCAACTCGGGCGTGCGCTGGAAATTGTCGCGCTGCATCGCACGCCTGAAACCCCGGTGGTGCTGGGGCGTGATATTGGTCGCCCCGGCCAGACGCTGCGCGTCACCACGCTCGGGCAACTCACGCCTGCGCAGGTCGACATGCGCACCATGGTGCTGATCGGCTCGTCCACCACGTGCGTGTTTCCGCGTGCGGGTGGCGGTGAGTGGGTGTACACGCCGCGCTGGTATGGCGAAAAACCGGCCTCCTGAAAACGCCCCGCGAGCCGCAAGAAAGCTCCGAATAACGCCAGGTAAAAATCTGCCGTTGTTCGGGGCTTTTTCTTTTTTTATCGATGAAATGCGTAACGCCCACAGGCGCGCCTTGTCATTGTTGGGGCGAGCTGTTTGGGCGGTGGCGCCAAGCGATGTTTGTCGTCTGGAAAGCCCGCCCGCCACTCGACTAGTGTGAAGGCGAACCCCATGTGGGGTGCTTGTGGAGAATCGAAAATGGAGCGACATCACAAAAGGGTCATCAATGCGAAAAGGCGCAAGCTGATTGCTGCCTATAAGCTGCCAGGTGCACCGGGCGCTACGCCGGTTGTGCCACCGGGCACAGAGGATGATTGCAATGCGGCGGTGGTGAACAACGGTGTGATCTCGTTTGTTGAAGGCATATCCGCCTTGAACCGCGAGTACATCCGCAAGAGCTACCTGTTGGCGAGCAGCTATGTCAGCGACGTGTTGAAAGTGCAGCGCGGCACGCAGGCGTGGTACGACGAATTTATCAAGGTGATGATCAGTTTGGGCTGGCTGCCGCTGCGCAGCCGTTTCGAGCGGGTCAAAAGCTCGGGCAAGGGCCTGACCGTGCAACTGACAGCGCTGAGCATGATTGCCGCGATGCTGGCGTCGACCTCATTGGCCGGGCCATTGATCGCAGCAATGCCAAAATTGGCGGCCGACGCACTGGAGGCGATGAAGCAGCAACCTGCCTCATTCGAGCTGTTCAAGCGCAACAGCAGCGTGCATCAGGGCGGTGATTTCGGCCTGGCGTCCTGCGCCGAAACCGATGGCGAACTGATGATGGTGCTGGTGACTTACAGCTCTCAAGGCGTGAGCAAACAGCTGGGGTTGCCGTTCCTGGAGTGGGACAGCGCCGCGTTCGAGGCCTTCAGCGGGCAGACCTGCCTGGTGCTGAATACGTCGGTGGTTAACGAAAAGACCTTGCAACTGATGCGCGAAAGCGCGGGTGACAAAGTGCAGTCGGCAATCGCCCAATACCGCATCTAGGGCACGAGATAGCCGCGCACCCCGGTGAAGATAATTTGCGCGGCGAGGGCGCACACGAACAACCCCATTAACCGGCTGACAATCTGCAAGCCCTGGTCACCCAGAATGCGTTCGATACGGTTGGACAGGTAAAGCACCACGCCCACCGTGAGGCTGGCCAGGGCGATGCTGAGGATCGCGGTGAGCTTGTCATCCCAGTGCGGCTGGCTGACGCCCATCACCAGCAATGCACCGATGGTGCCGGGGCCAACCGTCAGCGGGATGGTCAGCGGCACGATGGTCACGTCTTGCTGCACGTTGTCGGTCTGCACGGCTGATTTGCCTTGGGCCATGCCCAGGGCCGAGATAAACAGCACGCTGCCGGCGCCGATGCGGAAGGCGTCTACGGTGATGCCGAAGACACTGAAAATCACCCGGCCGAACAGGTAGAGCAGCACGCTTGAAACGAGCGTCGCCAGCGCGACTTTCCAGGCCAGGCGGCGGCGTTCCTTGCTCGAATAGCCACGGGTCAGGCTGATGAAGCAAGACAGCACGAAAAACGGGCTGTAGAGCACCAGCATTTTCAGGTAAACGCTGAACAACACGTGGAGCATGAGGGTGGCTCGCGGGCGGGTAAAGTTGGCTGAGTCTATCAGGCGGCAGCGGTCAAAGGTGGGGGTTGGGTGTTGCTGGTTAAAGGGGCGCCTCTCACATCAAAAGCATGGCGGCCTGACAGCCCACCCGAGTGGTTAAAGCAGATCAAAAGCGGCTTTGGAATACACAACAGATTGGCTTTCTGTGGGAGCGGGCTTGCTCGCGATTGCAGTGTGTCAGTTGAAAACTATTTATCTGACACACCGTCATCGCGAGCAAGCCCGCTCCCACATTTTGACTGCATTCTGCTTGGGAGATTAGGCGGGTATTCCGGTCTTTCCAAAAGTGAGTCGCTGTCAGCGCGGAACCCATTTCAGCCGTTACCCAAATAATGCATAGGCATACCCTGAGCAGTTCTCAGGAGGGCGCATGCTCCGGTCGCTGTTGACGCTGCGCCACCCAATACTCCACCAATTCGCGCAGTTGCGATAACTCCACTGGCTTGGCCATATGCCCGTCCATCCCGGCCTGGCGTGCGCGCTCTTTATGTTCCGACAGGATATGCGCCGTCAGCGCCACCACCGGCGTGCGAATACGTTGGTGGCTGACTTCCCACGCGCGTAGCTGTTGGGTCGCGGAGAAGCCGTCGAGGATCGGCATTTCACAGTCCATCAACACCAGGTCGTAACGCTGGGCTTTCATCGCCTCCAGCGCTTCTTCGCCGTTGCTGGCGGTGTCGGGGTTGAGGTTGAGCTTGCCGAGCATGCCGCGGATCACTTTGGTGGAAATGCTGTTGTCTTCGGCCACCAGAATCCTGAAATCGCTGGGCACGGTCACGGCTGCCGGCGCGCTGAGGGCGACGCGTGGCTGCACCACACCTTTGTTGCGTTGGGTCAGTTCGTCGGCCAGGGTGGTCTTCAGCGTGTAGCCGGCCACCGGCTTGGCGAGGATGCGCTTGATCCCGCAGTTGCGCGCGATGATCTTGCTCGGCGCGTTGCTGATACCGGTCAGCATGATCAGCAGGATGTCGTGGTTAAGGCTCGGGTCTTCCTTGATTTTCGCCGCCAGTTGCATGCCGGTCATACCGGGCATGTTCTGGTCCAGCAGCACCACGTCGAAATAATCGCGCAGGTGCGCCTTGGTGCGCAGCAACGCCAGGGCTTCTTTGCCCGAAGGCACGGCGCTGACGTTCAGGCCCCACGCGGTGCATTGCTGCACCAGCACTTTGCGGCAGGTGTCGTTGTCGTCCACCACCAATACGCGTGCGCCTTTGAGCGGGCCATCGAGGTCGGAGGTCGGGTGTTCCAGGCGTTCCGGGTCCAGCGGCAGGGTCAGCCATAAGGTGCTGCCTTGATGGCTGCCGCTCTTGATGCCGAACTCGCCGTTCATCAACAGGATCAGTTGGCGGGCGATCACCAGGCCCAAGTGGCCGCTCAAGCGCGTGGCCGACAGGAAGTTCTTGCTGTGCAGTTCGCTGTGCAACAACGCGTCGCGCTCGGCGGCTTCCATCGGCAGGCCGCTGTCTTGCACGGCGATGCGCAGGCGCGGCTTGGTGCTGCGTTCGTCGAGGGCGACGACGATCAGCACTTCGCCTTCGTCGGTTTTTTGCAGGGCGTTTTCCAACAGGCTCAACAGTGCCTGGCGCAGGCGCGTCGGGTCGCCACTGATCACGCGGGGCACTTGTGGCTGGATAAAGCTGATCAGCTCGACGTTTTGCTGTTCGGCCTTGGCGCGGAAGATGCTCAGGCAGTCTTCGATCAGCGCGTTGAGGTCAAATTGCACGTCGTCCAGTTCGATCTGCCCGGACTCCAGTTTGGAGATGTCGAGAATCTCGTTGATCAGTGTCAGCAGTTCGTTGCCGGCGCTGTGGATGGTTTGCACGTAGTCACGCTGTTTCACCGACAGCGGTGTGCCCAGCAGCAGCTCGGTCATGCCCAGCACGCCGTTCATGGGGGTGCGGATTTCGTGGCTGATCTTTGCCAAAAACTCGGCCTTGGCGGCGATTTCGGCGTTGCTGGCGGCCAGGTCGCGGCTGAGGCTGAAGCGCGCTTCTACAATCGCGCGCTGGCGTTCGCCCAAGGCCAGGCTCATCAGCAAGCCGCTGAGGCAGACAAACCCGAGCAGGGTGACGATTAAACCTTGCGGCGCCACCAGCGTCAGGCCGAGCAGGGCAGGCAGGATGATCAGCGTGCCGATGTTGAACACAACCATTGCGGCCACGAACAGACGCGCCGGCCGGTAGCCTTTCTGCCAGTGATAGGCCGAGACAAACAACATGCTCAGGCCGGCCAGTGCGACCAGGGCGTAGGTGATGATGTTCAGCGGCAAGGTGTTGACGAACAACAGCAGCAGGCCGCACAGCACGATCAACAGGATGTCGGCCATCAACAGCTTGTTCAGCGGGTGTGGGCCTAAAGGCATGAAAAACCGGTAGGCATACATTAGTCCGCACGGCGCGGTCAGCAGCAGGGCGAGGTAGGCGCCGGGGGTTTGCATGGCGTGCCAGTTGGGCAGCCACGGCCCCAACAGGTTGAGCAACAGCGCCAGGCTGGCCATCAACAGCACCTCGCAGGCCGCCAGCCACAGGCTGCTGCGCGAGCGGTGGTAAGCGAAGCGCGTGAGGTTGTGCAGGATCAGCATCAACAGGCAGCCGAACAACAGGCCGTAAATCAGTGTTTGGGTCTGGTCGGCAGCCGCAAGTACCGCAGGTTCCAGGGTGATAAAGGGCCGCAGCTCATGTTCAGAGACCAGGCGCAGGTAGACATCGAGGGTCTTCTGGCTTTGCGGCAGCGGCAGCATGAAATCGCTGCTGGGCAGTGGGCGCGCCGCCTGGGGCTGGCGGGTGCCGGTGTTTTGTTGTTCCACCAGCGTCTCGCCGTCCAGTACATAGAGGCTCAGGTGGGACAGGTCCGGGGCGAATACCCGCAGCACTTGCTCGTGCTTGCCGGGTTGCAGCTTGAAGCGAACCCACAACGCACCGTCCGGCTCGGCGGCGGTGATGCGGTCCAGTTCGATGGGGCTGAATTGATTGATGTAGCGCGCGGAGCGGATGTCGCTCAGTTGCAAGTCGGCCTGTTCATCAAGCAATACCGACCAGCCACTGCCTTGCGCGGCGGCCTGGGCCGGGAACAAGCAGAGCAAGGTCAGCAGGCTGACTGTGAAACCTATGGCGATCCTGAGCCAGCGCACGGCGAAATCCCTTCGTAGGTTGATGCACGGGTTAACTATGCGCGGGGTGACATGAGCACGGCAAGGGCCAGTGGCCCTTACCTGACCGAACGGATAGCTACTTGATTGTAGCTGTTCAGTTGCTCTCGCCACGTTCGCGGGCAATGGCGCGGTAGCCGATGTCCTGGCGGTAGAAGCAACCTTTCCAGTCGATTTTTTTGGCCAGTGCATACGCTTGTTGTTGCGCAGCGTCGACACTGGCACCCATCGCGGTGGCGCACAATACACGACCACCTGCGGTTACAACATTGCCGTCCTTGAGCGCGGTGCCCGCATGGAACACCTTGCCTTCCAGCGTAGCAGCCGCGTCCAGGCCTTCAATCACATCGCCCTTGGCGTAGTCGGCTGGGTAGCCGCCGGCCGCCAGCACAATACCGACGCTTGGGCGCGGGTCCCACTGTGCTTCAACCTTGTCCAGCGCTTGGGCCAGCGCCGCTTCTACCAGCAGCACCAGGCTCGATTGCAGACGCAGCATCACCGGTTGGGTTTCCGGGTCACCAAAGCGGCAGTTGAACTCGATGACTTTCGGGTTGCCGGCTTTGTCGATCATCAGGCCGGCATACAGGAAGCCGGTGTACACATTGCCTTCGTCGGCCATGCCGCGCACGGTCGGCCAGATCACCAGGTCCATCACGCGCTGGTGAACCTCGGCGGTCACCACGGGGGCCGGGGAGTAAGCGCCCATGCCGCCGGTGTTCGGGCCAGTGTCGGCGTCGCCGACGCGTTTGTGGTCCTGGCTGGTGGCCATCGGCAGCACGTTTTTGCCGTCGACCATCACGATAAAGCTGGCTTCTTCGCCGTCGAGGAACTCCTCGATGACCACGCGTGAACCGGCGTCACCAAAAGCGTTGCCAGCGAGCATGTCGCGCACCGCGTCTTCGGCTTCCTGCAGGGTCATCGCAACGATAACGCCTTTGCCGGCGGCCAGGCCATCGGCCTTGATCACGATGGGCGCACCTTTTTCACGCAGATAAGCCAGGGCCGGCTCGATCTCGGTGAAGTTCTGGTAGTCGGCAGTCGGGATCTTGTGGCGCGCCAGGAAATCCTTGGTGAAGGCTTTGGAGCCTTCCAGCTGCGCCGCGCCGGCGGTAGGGCCGAAGCAATCCAGGCCACGGCTGCGGAACAGGTCCACGACGCCTGCAACCAACGGCACTTCGGGGCCGACGATGGTCAGGGATACATTCTGCTCGGCGAAGTCGGCCAACTGCTCAAGGGCCAGAACGTCGATGGCAACGTTCTCGCACTTGGCTTCAATCGCGGTACCGGCGTTGCCCGGTGCTACAAAAACTTTTTGCACGCGTGGGTCCTGGGCTACTTTCCAGGCCAGGGCGTGTTCGCGGCCACCGCTGCCAATGATAAGGACGTTCAAGTCAGACTCCTTCGGAGGAAGTTACAAGCCGCAAGCTGCACGTTAGAAGCGATCTTGGCGCTTTGAAGTGCTGCATTCGGCTTTGAATTAGAGAGGCTGCAAACAACAGCAAAAGCAACACTGTTCTGCTTTTACTTGTGGCTTGCAGCGTGAAACTTGCAGCCCCACGTCAATGGCGGAAGTGGCGCATGCCGGTGAAGACCATGGCGATGCCGGCTTCGTCAGCAGCGGCGATCACTTCGGCATCGCGCATCGAGCCACCCGGTTGGATCACGGCGGTAACACCGGCCTTGGCGGCGTTATCCAGACCGTCGCGGAACGGGAAGAACGCATCAGACGCCATCACCGAACCGGCGACCTGCAAGCCCGCGTGTTCAGCCTTGATTGCGGCGATACGCGCCGAGTTCACGCGGCTCATCTGGCCAGCGCCGACACCGATGGTCTGGCGGTTCTTGGCGTAGACGATGGCGTTGGATTTAACGTACTTGGCGACTTTCCAGGCGAAGATCAGGTCGTTGATCTCGTGCTCGGTCGGTGCGCGCTGGGTCACCACTTTCAGGTCGGCGCTGCCGATCATGCCGATGTCGCGGCTCTGTACCAGCAAGCCGCCGTTGACGCGCTTGTAGTCCCAGGCAGCGGCGCGGTCAGCCGACCACTCGCCGCAGGTCAGCAGGCGTACATTGGCCTTGGCCGCAACGATGGCGCGCGCTTCGGCGCTGACGCTTGGGGCGATGATCACTTCAACGAACTGGCGCTCAACGATCGCCCTGGCGGTCTCGGCATCCAGTTCACGGTTGAAGGCGATGATGCCGCCGAACGCCGACTCGGTGTCGGTGGCGTAGGCCAGTTCGTAGGCCTGGCGAATGCCGCCTTCAGCGTCCGGGCTCACGGCCACGCCGCACGGGTTGGCGTGCTTGACGATCACGCAGGCGGGCTTGACGAAGCTCTTCACACATTCAAGCGCAGCGTCGGTGTCGGCCACGTTGTTGTAGGACAGCTCTTTGCCTTGCAGTTGGGTCGCGGTGGCGATGCCGACTTCGGCCGGTTTGGCTTCCACGTAGAACGCCGCGCTCTGGTGCGGGTTCTCGCCGTAGCGCATTTCCTGGGCCTTGATGAACTGGCTGTTGAAGGTGCGCGGGAACTGGCTGCGGCCTTCGGTGCTGAGGGTTTCAGCCGCCTGGTTCACGGTGCCCATGTAGTTGGCGATCATGCCGTCGTAGGCGGCGGTGTGTTCGAAGGCCTTGAGCATCAGGTCGAAACGCTGGGCGTAGGTCAGGCCGCCGGCCTTGAGGCCTTCCAGCACGTGGGCGTAGTCGCTGGCGTTAACCACGATGGCCACGTCTTTGTGGTTTTTGGCTGCCGAGCGAACCATGGTCGGGCCGCCGATATCGATGTTTTCGATGGCGCTCGGCAGGTCGCAGCCTGGCTTGTTGATGGTGGCTTCGAAGGGGTAGAGGTTAACGGCCACCAGGTCGATCGGCTTGATGCCGTGCTCGCTCATGATGGCGTCGTCGATACCGCGACGGCCGAGGATGCCGCCGTGGATTTTCGGGTGCAGGGTCTTGACGCGACCGTCCATCATTTCTGCGAAACCGGTGTAGTCCGCGACTTCTACTGCGGCCACGCCGTTGTCCTGCAGCAGTTTGAAGGTCCCGCCCGTGGAGAGGATTTCCACGCCCAGAGCTTCCAGCTCCCGGGCAAATTCGAGGATCCCGGTCTTGTCGGAAACGCTGATCAAGGCGCGGCGGATCGGCAGGCGGGTGGTCTGGTCGGTCATTTCAATTTCCATCAAAAGCAAAGGAGTCAGCAAAAAAGGCGTCCGTTTTTTACGCGGGCGCCTTTCTGGTTTGATTGAATGCTTACAGCAAATCGTACTGCTTGAGCTTTTTGCGCAAGGTGCCACGGTTGAGGCCCAGCAGCTCACTGGCTTTGGTCTGGTTGCCCTTGACGTAGTTCATCACGCTTTCGAGCAAGGGCGCCTCGACTTCGGAGAGCACCAGGTTGTACACGTCCGTGACGGAAGCGCCCTCAAGGTGGGCGAAATAATTGTGCAGCGCCTTCTCGACACTCCCGCGAAGGGTCTGGCCTTCTTCGCTCGGCGTGTTGAGGTGCTGTTTCAAATTGACGTTGTCGCTCACGGGTGTTGTTCCACTCACTAAAGTCTCGGTCATCATCGTCATGCGGCCACCCCCTCTCCGTCCCCTGTTCCCAGGCTCTTTTCACGCTCGCTGAAGAACTCTCGAACGGTGGCGACCTGTGCTTGCGTATCATCCAAACGATTGAAGTGGGCGCGAAACTCCCTGGCGCCCGGCAGGGTTGCGAGATACCAACCCACATGCTTGCGAGCAATGCGTACGCCCATCACGTCTCCGTAGAAAGCGTGCAAGGCGGCCAGATGCTCTAGCAGAATACGTTCCACCTCGACCAACTCCGGTGCCGGTAATACTTCGCCGGTACGCAAAAAATGCTCGATCTCACGAAAAATCCACGGCCGCCCCTGGGCAGCCCGGCCAATCAACAAACCATCGGCACCGGTTGCGTGCAGCACGCGCTGGGCCTTCTGGGCTGAGTCGATGTCGCCATTGGCAAACACCGGCATCGACACCGCCTGCTTGATCGCGGCAATGGTGTCGTACTCGGCTTCACCGGTGTAAAGGTCGGCGCGGGTGCGGCCATGCACTGCCAGCGCTGCTATTCCTGCCTGTTCGGCGATCCTGGCCACCGTCAGGCCGTTTTTGTTGTCCCGGTCCCAGCCGGTACGAATCTTCAGGGTGACCGGCACATCCACGGCGGCGACAACGGCCTGCAGGATCTCGGCTACCAATTGCTCATCTTTCAACAGGGCGGAACCGGCGGCCTTGTTGCAGACCTTCTTGGCCGGGCAGCCCATGTTGATATCAATGATCTGTGCGCCCAGCTCCACGTTGGCTCGGGCCGCTTGCGCGAGCATTTGCGCATCACCACCGGCGATCTGTACCGAGCGCGGCTCGGGATCACCTTCGTGGATCATGCGCAACCGCGATTTGCGGGTGTTCCACAAACTCATGTCGCTGGTGACCATTTCAGAGACTACTAGACCCGCGCCCAAGCGCTTGCACAGCTGACGAAAGGGCTGGTCTGTGACGCCCGCCATCGGGGCGAGAATCAAGCCATTGTGCAATGTGTATGGACCGATGCGTACCGCCGACATAGGGCTTCCCTGTTGTGGGGCCGGATCATTAGAGTTCGAAAAAGGGTTGGCATGATACCCGCTCTCGATGACTGGATAAAGGCTGAATTGGATAAAATCTGAACAGTTATTTGTTTGTCGCGGTTGGTCTGGTTGCGCAGCCTCAAGTCAAAAATCTGCCGTCAAACCTCGGTGCCGCTGCTGTTTCACTCGGGCGAATGAAAGCTCAGGCTGTAATTCACGGCTTTATTGCCGGGGTCGAGAATATCCAGGGAGATATGGATCGGGGTTTGCGACGGCATTTCGCTCACTCCGGCCAGCTCGCCACTCAGGTATTCGGCAGGTTTGAACCGACGGCTGGCAATCAGGCCGCCATTGAGGTCGGCAAAGCGCAGCTCAAGCAGCGGGAAGGGCTGGGAGAACGCTGCACGGTTGTAGACGATTGCATCCACTACCAGCGCCCCGGCGAACTCCGGGTTGCTGCGCACTACCAGGTTGCTGCTCTTGATGTGCGAAATATCGACGCGTGATGGCACCGTGCAGCCGAGGGTCGGGCACAGTTGCTGGAACCACGGGCGGTAAGCGTCCTGGCGCGCCAGGTCGCCGAATTGATAGGCGATGTACTGGCCCGCCAGGCCAGCGGCAGCGATCAGCACCAGCACAGTCCAGAGCAGACGGCGGCCGAAGCTCTGCGGGCGCTTCTGCGCGTAAAGGTGCAGTGGGTCTTCTTCCAGGTCTTGCAGCACCGTGTCGTGCACGCTGGCGTCGGGGCTCGGGCGCTTGCGACGCAGTGGCGGGCGCTCTTGGGCGTCCGACGCGTCGGCGGCTTTGGTCAGCAGCGTGAAGGGCGGGTCCCGATCGTCCTCATCTTCGTCTTCGTCAGCGGTTGAACGCAGCGGCGGCTCATCGTCGACAGCATCGGCGTGAAACGACATGGACGGTTCGGTGCGCTGCCGGGTCGCAGCGGCCTTGGCCGGTTCAGCTGCGTCTTCGGGCGCTTGGGCGCGCTCGCCAGGCGGATCGCTGAACAAGCTGGCGGCCCACTTTTCTTCCTCGGCCTTGAGGTGGTCGCGGCTGGCGCTGAGGGCGTCGTCCTTTTGCCGGCGGTCGGCACCGGCTTGGCGACGCTCCGCGCCGGGCGCATGGCTGTGCTGAAGGTCGCGGCGTTCCAGCTTGGCCAGTTCTTCGTCCAGGTCGAGGTTGTCCAGGTCCAGTGCTTCGCTGGTCCACTGCTTCTGGCTGATCGCCCGCGGTGGGTTTGGCGCGGCCTCGGCCGTTGGCTGCGCGACAGCCGGTGGCTCAGGTAGCTGAGTTTCCTGAGCTTCCTGAGCCGACGCGCTGGCGCGCTGTTCCAGCAACTGGCGAACCGCGTTGAATACTTGCAGGCACGAGCCGCAGCGCACCACGCCACGGGCCGCGCTCAGTTGGGCGTGGTTGACGCGAAAGCGCGCTTGGCAATGTGGGCACTGGGTGACGAAACTGTCGGTCATGCGGCCATCCGATTCAGGCAAGCGCTCATTCTAGCGCCGACGACCACTGATGCGTACCCAGCCATCACGGTTAGCAATAGGGTCCAGCTCGAAATCCTCGGCATAGGCCGCCGCCACGTCTTCACCTTGCTCGGCGAGGATGCCCGACAGCGCCAGGCGGCCGCCCGGCTTGACCAGGCTCGACAACTGCGGTGCCAGCGACACCAGCGGCCCGGCGAGGATATTCGCCACCAGCACATCGGCCTGCACCTGGGGCAATTGCTCCGGCAGGTACAGCGGGAAGTTGGCTTCAGGAATATGGTTGCGGCCGGCGTTATCGCGCGAGGCTTCCAGCGCCTGCACGTCGATGTCGGTGCCCACGGCTTGCTTGGCGCCCAGCAACAGCGCGGCAATCGCGAGGATGCCCGAGCCGCAGCCGAAGTCCAGCACGTTGCAGTCGGTCAGGTCCTGGCCGTCCAGCCATTCCAGGCACAAGGCGGTGGTGGGATGGGTGCCGGTGCCGAACGCCAGGCCGGGGTCGAGCAGCAGGTTGACCGCCTCAGGCTCCGGCGCGGCGTGCCAGCTTGGCACGATCCACAGGCGCTGGCCGAAACGCATCGGCTGGAAGTTGTCCATCCAGCTGCGCTCCCAGTCCTGGTCTTCGATGACTTCGCTGTGGTGCTCGGGCAGCGGGCTGCCGGTCAGCAGTTGCATATGCGCGAGCACGGCGGCGGCGTCGGTGCCGTCTTCGAACAAGGCCAGCAAGTGCGTGTGCGACCACAGCGGCGTGGTGTTGAGTTCAGGCTCGAAGATCGGTTGGTCTTCGGCGTCCATGAAGGTCACGGACACCGCGCCGACTTCGAGGAAAGCATCTTCGTAGGTTTCGGCTTGTTCTGGGCTGATGGCGAGACGGACTTGCAGCCAAGGCATGGCGGGCACCTTTGAAAATAATGAGTGTGCAGCAGGGAAGGGGCTGCGAAAGCGCGCAAGTTTACGCGAGCGGTGGGCTTGTGGCGAGCGGGCTTGCCCCGTGTGGGAGGGGGCATGCTCGCGATAGCGGTGTATCAGTCAAATAATCTTCAACTGACCTACCGCTATCGGCAGCAAGCCCCCTCCCACAGGTTTTTTTGGTGTGGTTGCTACCCCAGAAACAACAAAGCCGCCCGAAGGCGGCTTTGTTGGGTGGAGCACTTACTGGTTAGCCAGCTTGTGTTCCAGGTAGTGAATGTTCACACCACCTTCGCAGAAGCCTTCATCACGTACCAGATCCCGGTGCAGCGGGATGTTGGTCTTGATGCCGTCGACCACAATTTCGTCCAGGGCATTGCGCATACGGGCCATGGCCTCGTCGCGAGTCGCGCCCCAGGTGATCAGCTTGCCGATCAACGAGTCGTAGTTGGACGGAACCTTGTAGCCGCTGTACAGGTGCGAATCCACACGTACGCCGTTGCCGCCGGGCGCGTGGAAATGCTTGACCAGGCCAGGGCTTGGGATAAAGGTTTTTGCGTCTTCGGCGTTGATCCGGCACTCAAGCGAGTGGCCGTGGATCTTCACGTCGTCCTGGGTGAAGGACAGCACGTTACCGGCGGCGATGCTGAGCATCTCCTTGACGATGTCGATACCGGTCACCATCTCCGACACCGGGTGTTCTACCTGCACGCGAGTGTTCATCTCGATGAAGTAGAAACGGCCGTTTTCGTAGAGGAACTCGAAGGTGCCGGCGCCACGGTAGTTGATGTCGATGCACGCCTTGACGCAGCGGGCCAACACTTCCTGGCGCGCGGTTTCATCCAGGCCCGGTGCCGGAGCTTCTTCCAGCACTTTCTGGTGACGACGTTGCAGCGAGCAATCGCGGTCGCCCAAGTGGATGGCGTGGCCCTGGCCGTCGGACAGTACCTGCACTTCCACGTGACGTGGGTTGGTTAGGTACTTTTCGAGGTAGACCATCGGATTGCCAAACCAGGCAGCCGCTTCGGAGCGGGTTTGCTTGGCCGCCTCGATCAGGTCTTCTTCCTTGTGCACCACACGCATGCCGCGACCACCACCGCCACCGGCGGCCTTGATGATCACCGGGTAGCCGACTTCGCGACCAATGCGCAAAGCGGTGGCCTCGTCTTCCGGCAGTGGGCCGTCGGAACCTGGAACGGTGGGCACGCCGGCTGCGATCATGGCGTCTTTGGCCGAGACCTTGTCGCCCATCAGGCGAATGGTTTCGGCTTTGGGGCCGATGAAGGCAAACCCGGATTTTTCCACCTGTTCGGCGAAATCGGCGTTTTCCGCGAGGAAGCCGTAGCCCGGGTGGATGCCATCAGCGCCGGTCACTTCTGCGGCCGCGATGATGTTCGAGACTTTCAGGTACGAGTTCGTGGCCAGTGGCGGGCCGATGCAAATGCTTTCGTCCGCCAGTTTCACGTGCATCAATTCGGTGTCGGCCGTCGAGTAAACAGCGACGGTCTTGATGCCCTCTTCCTTACAGGCGCGCAGGATACGCAGCGCGATCTCGCCGCGGTTGGCGATCAGGACTTTTTGCAGTTTCTTCGCAGGTTTCAACATCGAAGGCGCTCCGCGGTTCAAACGATGGTGAACAGCGGCTGGTCGTACTCAACCGGCTGACCGTTTTCTACCAGGATGGATTCGATGACGCCGGCTTTTTCGGCCGTGATGTGGTTCATCATCTTCATCGCTTCAACGATGCAGATGGTGTCGCCCACTTTCACGGTCTTGCCGACTTCAACGAAGGCTGGCGAGGTCGGTGCCGGGGTGCGGTAGAACGTACCGACCATTGGCGACTTGACCACGAAGCCGTTCAGCACAGGCGCGGCCGGTGCGGCTGGCGCAGCAGCAACCGGCGCGGCGGCCGGGGCAGCAGCGGCCGGAGCCGGTGCTTGCATCTGTGGCGCGTAGAACTGTTGGGCCGGGGTCTTGCTGTGACGGCTGATCCGTACGGACTCTTCGCCTTCCTTGATTTCCAGCTCGTCGATACCGGATTCTTCCAGCAGCTCGATCAGTTTCTTAACTTTACGGATATCCATGAATCATCAACTCCCAAGGGTCGGTCAGGGGCGCTTGGCCGGTTGTTCAAGCTGTTCCAGGGCGGCCTCCAGGGCCAGCCGGTAACCGCTGGCGCCAAGGCCGCAGATCACTCCTACCGCTACGTCGGAGAAGTAAGAGTGATGGCGGAAAGGTTCACGTTTGTGCACGTTCGACAAATGCACTTCGATAAATGGGATGCTCACCGCCAGCAGCGCGTCACGTAATGCAACACTCGTGTGCGTAAAAGCGGCGGGATTGATCAGGATAAAGTCCACGCTTTCGCTGCGTGCGGCATGGATACGATCAATCAGTTCGTACTCGGCATTGCTTTGCAGGTAGAGCAAATGGTGGCCGGCATCACGCGCCCGCTGTTCCAGATCAAGGTTGATCTGATCCAGCGTAACTGCCCCGTAGACGCCCGGTTCGCGGGTGCCGAGCAGGTTCAGGTTGGGTCCGTGAAGAACCAGTAAGGTCGCCATCGGCTGTTCCTTGTTATTGATGTGGGTACGTCAGAACCCGGCGACTATGCCGCAAAGCCTTTGTGACTGTCCAGTTCTATGCAGTAGGCGGCACGATTAGCGAGGATTGCGCAAAATTTGTGACCATGCCTCAGAATCTGGTCATCCTGTGGGATTAGCTGTGGGAGCGGGCTTGCTCCCGATGGCGGTGGGTCAGTTAATTCATGTATCAACTGTAAAACTGCTATCGGGAGCGAGCGGCGTCCTATCAAACTACAAATAACCTATTGTTATTTTTTGAAATTTATCCAGGTTTTTGGCTTTCGTTTTGAATGCATATCCATTATTTCGGTTATGGCTTATATCGGTTCCGCTCTTACAGCGGGTCACTTTTGAACAGCGCAAAAGTAACCAAAACGCTCTTGCCCCACCACTCGGTGCTCTTACAGCGGGTCACTTTTGAACAGCGCAAAAGTAACCAAAACGCTCTTGCCCCACCACTCGGCACCTCGCTGTGGCTCGGTGTGCCCTCACTCCGATATTACGGAGCGGGCCGCCGCGATGGGCCATCCTTGGCCCAGCGCGGCTAAACCGGCG
>NZ_LKBR01000021.1:0-74495 GCF_002723595.1 Pseudomonas sp. ICMP 460 | reverse complement strand
CCTGCCGGTTTACCCGCTCCGTAATATCTGCGTTCGGCCATCGTGGTTTAACGGGGCGCCTTAGATCAAGATCACAATCAAAAGCAGGCGGCCTGAAAGCCGACCCAATCTCTCACGCTGAATGCGTTCTATGGCTGAAAAAGCGGGACGCAGAGCGTCCGGAGCGGCATTACCACGCAGAGCGTGGGAACGATCATCTCCCAAGCAGAATGTGGTCAAACTGTGGGAGGGGGCAGGACGCAGAGCGTCCGGAGCGGCATTACCACGCAGAGCGTGGGAACGATCATCTCCCAAGCAGAATGTGGTCAAACTGTGGGAGGGGGCTTGCTCCCGATTGCAGTGTGTCAGATAAATATTTTTCAACTGACACACCGCAATCGGGAGCAAGCCCCCTCCCACAGAAAGCAAAAAAAGCAGATCTGCTGTGTCCTCAAGACCCGCCTTTGATCTGCTTCTGATCCGCTTCAACCACTCAGGTCGGCTNCTGCTGTGTACTCAAGACCCGCCTTTGATCTGCTTCTGATCCGCTTCAACCACTCAGGTCGGCTTTCAGGCCGCCGTGCTCTTGCTTTTGATCTTTGTGATCTTGATCTTAGAAGCGCCCCGTTAAACCACGATGGCCGCACGCAGGCTTGAATCCGTGGGTAACCCGGCAGGACGCCGGGTTAGCCGCGCTGGGCCAAGGATGGCCCATCGCGGCGGCCCACGGATTCAAGCCTGTGGGCGGGCATGCCGAGCCTAAGCGAGGCACCAAGTGGTGGGGCGAGGACCTTTTGGTTACTTTTGGGTCCTTTCAAAAGTGACTCGCTGTAAGAGCGAAACCGATACAAGCCATAACCCCAATACCGGATATATACCCAACCTAAAGAACACCCCAAGCCAGCCCGATGCGCGAAAGCGCCACATCATGGCATGCGCGACCAGCACAAAAAGGACGTGATGCGTTCAGCCCACGAGGCCTTCGAAGAAGCGTTGGCCGGCAGCGATGTCGAGCAGGCCGTGGGCGGCGCACTGGACCTGCCGCAGTTGCTGCGCGAGGGCGCGCAGCCGCTAGACTGCCAGCACCTGCCGGTCAGCCATGCGCAGTTCGAGCGGATGTGCCGTTTCGGCAGTCATAAATTGCGCGCGGCGGTGCTGGTGTTTAACCGATGATGCTTAGGCCACCTGCTTGATCGCGGCCTTGGCTTCCAGCTCGCGCACCAGCGGCAATACGCGCTTGCCGAAGTACTCGACTTCCTCCTGAAAATGCAGGAAGCCGGCCAGCACCAGGTCCACGCCCACCGCCTTGAGCGCGACGATGCGCTCGGCTATTTGCTGCGGAGTGCCGATCAGGTTGGTCTTGAAGCCGTCGTTGTACTGCACCAGGTCTTCAAAGCTGGATTTGGCCCAGTTGCCCTCGCCTTCCGGTGAGGCCTTGCCGGCCTGTCTGGCCGCATCGCCGAAGGCATTCACGGCGTCCGGGTCGGCCTTGCCGATGATGTCTGCGAGCACGGCACGCGCTTCTGCCTCGGTGTCGCGGGCGATGATAAACGCGTTGACGCCGACTTTGACCGAATGGTTATTCGCCGCCGCCTTGGCGCGAATGTCATCCACCTGAGCCTTGATGCCTTCAGGCGTGTTGCCGTTGGTGAAGTACCAGTCCGACACCCGCGCCGCCATGTCGCGCGCCGCCCGCGAACTGCCGCCCTGGAACACTTCCGGCTGGCCCAGCGGTTTGGGCCGGAGGGTGTAGTTGTTGAACCGGTAGAAATCACCCTTGAAGGTGAAATCGTCCTGGCTCCAGACGCCTTTCAGGGCGCGGATAAATTCCTCGGAACGCCGATAACGCTCGTCGTGTTCCAGCCAGGGTTCGCCGATCGCCTGGAACTCGCCCTTGAACCAGCCGCTGACGATATTCACCGCGATGCGCCCGTTGGTGAGCTGGTCGATGGTTGCCAGTTGCTTGGCCGCCAACGCCGGTTGCCACGGGCCGGGCAGGATCGCCGCGATGACTTTGAGCGTGGTGGTCGCGGCCAGCAACGCATGGCTGAACGCCACGGATTCGTGCTGGTTTTCGGCGCCGTAACCGGCAGTGAAACGAATTTGCGTGAGGCCATATTCAAAGCCCGCTGCTTCGGCCAACTGCGCCAGTTTGCGGTTGTAGTCGATGCCCCAATGCGTGTGTTGTTCGATCTTGCTCACCACCAACCCACCGCTGACGTTGGGCACCCAGTAGGCAAATTTCACGGCTTGCTGACTCATCGGGCATTACCTCTCACAAAGGGATGTAACAAGGGCTTGAGCAGCAAGCGTGCCAGGCCGCGGCAAAGGCCCAGGTCATGGGCTTCGTGGGGTAGAACGTGGCGCCGGGGCGCGGCGCCGCTGGTGTCAGGGATCGCGTCGGTTTGTCGGTTCACTGTTGCTGGCGCAACAGCGCAGCGCACCTGCGCCGCGCAAACACGCGCGTTTGCGGCACGGCACGGACTGTGCAATCGCCCCAAGACTTGATCACTGCCAAGGAGCCGTCCCCATGACCGAGCAACACGTCATCAACCCGCTGTCCACCGGCGTCGACTACCCCACGTTGGCCGCGCGCTTCCGGCCGATCTTCCAACGCATCGCCGACGGCGCGCTAGCGCGCGAGCACAGCCGCGCCCTGCCCCATGAACCGATCCTGTGGCTTAAACAAGCCGGGTTTGGCGCGGTGCGCGTGCCGGTGGAATATGGCGGTGGCGGCGCGTCGTTGCCGCAACTGTTCGAACTGCTGATCGAACTCGCCGCCGCCGACTCAAACGTGCCACAGGCCTTGCGCGGGCACTTCGCGTTTGCCGAAGACCGCCTGAATGCGCCACCCGGCGCGGGCCGTGAGGTCTGGTTCAAGCGTTTTGTCGAGGGTGATATTGTCGGCTGCGCCTGGACCGAAATCGGCAATGTCGCCATCGGCGATGTGGTCACCCAGGTCAGCCCCGACGGTGAACACTGGAAGCTCAACGGTGAGAAGTTCTACAGCACCGGCAGCATCTTCTCCGACTGGATCGACGTGTACGCGCAACGCAGCGACACCGGCGCTGATGTGATTGCCGCCACCCGCACGCGCCAGCCTGGCGTTGCTACCAGCGATGACTGGGACGGCTTTGGCCAGCGCACCACCGGCAGCGGCACCACGCGTTTTACCGACGCGCAGGTGGAGGCGGAAAACGTTATCGATTTTGCTACGCGTTTTAAATACCAGACCGCTTTTTACCAACTGGTGCTACTCGCGACCCTGGCCGGTATCGGCCGCGCCGCGCTTAACGACGTGGCCCATCAAGTGCGCAGCCGCAAGCGCATTTACAGTCATGGCAATGCCGCTCACGTCAGCCAGGATGCTCAGGTTCAACAAGTAGTCGGTGAAGTGGCGGCGCTGGTGTACGCCGCAGAGGCCAGCGCTTTAAAAGCCGCAGTCCCGGCGCAACAGGCGTACCTGGCGCGTTTTGCCGGGGATGCAGTGGCTGAACGCGCAGCGAATGTGGCGGCGGAGATTGAATCGGCGACGGCGCAGGTGGTGGTGTCGGAATTGATCCAGCGTGCGACCAGTGAGTTGTTTAATGCGTTGGGCGCATCGGATGTGCGCCAGGGTAAAGCGCTGGATCGCCACTGGCGCAATGCGCGTACGGTGTCGTCGCACAACCCGGTGATCTACAAGGCACGGATTGTTGGGGATTGGGTGGTGAATGGGACTGAGCCGCCGTTTGTGTGGCAGATCGGCAATGGCCCAGGCACGCG
This sequence comes from Pseudomonas sp. ICMP 460, assembly GCF_002723595.1. NCBI lineage: Bacteria > Pseudomonadati > Pseudomonadota > Gammaproteobacteria > Pseudomonadales > Pseudomonadaceae > Pseudomonas > Pseudomonas sp. ICMP 460. The sequence continues at coordinate 70,751 of NZ_LKBR01000021.1, read as the reverse complement.
GGCTTGAGCCTGCTCGTTCCCACGCTCTGCGTGGGAATGATCATTGGCCCACTCAAAACGCCAATTTATACCCAATCGCCATCAACATAATCGCCAGACAAGGCCGCAACACAGCGTCCGGGACTTTGCCGGTCATGTGGCTGCCCAGGTAAATCCCCGGCAGCGACCCTATCAGCAAAAAGCCCAACAAATGCCAGTCCATATTGCCCATGCCGGCATGCCCCAGCCCCGCCACCAGGGTCAACGGCACCGCGTGTGCTATCTCTGTGCCGACCAAGCGCCGCGTGGCCAAAAACGGGTACAGAATAAACAACGCCACGGTGCCAAGCGCACCCGCGCCAATCGAGGTCAGCGCGACCATGCTGCCGAGTATGGCGCCGGTGGTCACCGTCAGCGCATTCAGGTTACGCGGGCGCAGGTGGTAATCACCGCCGGCATGCCGCTGGGCAAACGCCAACAAGCGCTGCTTGAACAGAATCGCCAGCGCCGTCAGCAGCAACACAAAGCCGAGCGCCTGCTTGATCACCGCGTTCATGGCGCTGGGGTCGGTGTGCAGGCTGGCCAGAAACCACAGGGTCAGCAGCACCGCAGGCACGCTGCCGAGGGTCAGCCAGCCGGTGATGGTCCAGTCAATGTTCTTGTTTTTGCTGTGCACCAGCACGCCACCCGACTTGGTGATCGCGGCGTACAACAAGTCTGTGCCCACGGCGGTGGCCGGGTTGATGCCGAACCACAACAGGATCGGGGTCATCAACGAGCCGCCACCGACACCGGTCATGCCCACGATAAAACCAACGATCAGGCCCGCGACTACAAAACCAATATTACCCACATCCATTACAGCTACCCGCGGCCTTATAAATTTCTGGCCGAAGGATAGCGATTTTTCTTATAACCACTTATATCAATATGATCTGACTTTATGCCTTTTAGGCCAGTCGCCGGCACACGTAGGCTTGGGTCTGGTAAGGGAATGCCACGGTTTCGCGCCCTTTGAGGTCGGGATGGGTGTCGATCAAGGCCTGCAATTGCGCGGTCACCGTGGCTTTTTCCGCCTCGCTCAGCACGGCGATGAAGCTGACCGAGAGGAAGCGGTCGATGATCACTTCTTGCGGGCTGCCAACGTGGGTGTAGGCAAAGCAGGTCAGTTCAGGCTCGGAAAAGTAGCGTCCGGTAAACGCCTCGCGCCAGTGCCCGCTGTGAAAACGCGGGGTATCGCCCTCGTAGGGGGTGATGATCTGCGTAATCGCGGCGACCCAATCCACCGATTCATCGCGCACGTTCCACACCAGCCCCAAGCGCCCGTCGGGCTTGAGTACGCGGTGGATCTCGGCCAGCGCGGCCTCGGTGGAAAACCAGTGGAACGCCTGCGCGCACACCAGTGCATCGGCGCTGGCGGTTTCCAACGGGATGGATTCGGCCGTGCCGTTTACCAGGCGCACGTCCGGCAACAGTGTTCTAAGCTGCGCGCCCATTGCCTGCACCGGCTCCACGGCAATCAACGTGGGCGCCAGGGTGCTGAGCAAACGGGTGAACTTGCCGGTGCCGGCGCCGAGGTCGACGACCGTCGAGTGCGCGTCAATGTGCAGCGCGTTGTTCAGCCAGCCCGTGAGTTGGCGTGGGTAGCCGGGCCGGCCTTGGGCGTAGGTAACGGCCTGGGCAGAGAAACCTTGTTGAGCAGACGTGTGTACACCAGTCATTGCCAATCTCTCATCGGGTAAAGCGGGGGCACAGTGTGCGCCCCAAAAAGTTTATTTTCTAATCCGTGCATCCAATCGTGCGCGCCGTGGGTAGTACTGACAGTCACCCCGCTGTTTTACTTGAATGGAGAAGCACCCATGAACGCTAAAGCACTGCTCTGCCTGACCGCCCTGCTCGCCGCTGCGCCAAGCGCCTTTGCCCAGACCGGCTTGCCGGACAGCATCAAAGTGCCGGACGGACACAAGGTGGCAATGGAAACCACCGGCGTCGGCGAAATCACCTACGAATGCCGCGACAAAGCCAATGCTGCCGGCCAGACCGAATGGACCTTCGTCGGCCCCAAGGCCGTGCTCAATGACCGCAGCGGCAAGGCCGTGGGCACCTACTTCGGCCCACCGGCGACCTGGCAGGCCAACGACGGTTCAAAAATCACCGGCACGCAATTGGCCGTGGCGCCGTCGAGTGCGGGCAACCTGCCCTATCAACTGGTCAAGGCCAACCCGGCCGAAGGCAAGGGCGCGATGAGTGGCGTAAGTTACATCCAGCGCGTCGCGCTTAAAGGCGGCGTGGCGCCAAGCACCGCGTGCACCACGGCCAACAAGGGCAAGCAGGAAGTGGTGAAGTACCAGGCCGACTACATCTTCTGGGCGGCCAACTGATTAAATTCAGCTATTCTGCTGCGATAGCGCCCCGGCCTTCGGGTCGGGGTATGGGTCTTGTTCTTGCGGCGCAAAACCGTGTCCCCAACTGAAAACCTGTTTGATTACGAAGCGTGTTTGCGTGCCTGCGCGCGTGGCGACCAGCGCGCCTTGCGCCAGTTATATGCGCAAGACAGCAGCCGTTTGCTCGGCGTGGCCCTGCGCATCGTCCGCGACAAGGCGCTGGCCGAAGACATCGTGCACGATGCGTTTATCAAGATCTGGCGCGGCGCCGGCAGCTTCGACGCCAGCCGCGGCTCGGCGCGTGGCTGGGTGTTCAGCGTCACCCGGCACCTGGCGCTGAATGCGCTGCGCAACCACTACCGCGAAGTAGCCTTGAGCGAAGAACATGAGCAGCTCGCAGCACCTGACGACAGGTTTGAGTTCAGCGCACGCTCCGGGCAGGTTTACCACTGCCTGGAACAGCTCGACCCGGCCCGTCGCCTTTGCATCCTTCACGCCTACGTCGACGGCTATTCCCACAGCCAAATCGCACAGAAACTGGACACTCCGCTGGGGACCGTCAAAGCCTGGATCAAACGTAGCCTCGCCGCGCTGCGGGAGTGCATGGCATGAGTGACCCACTTGACGAACTGGCCAGCGAATACGTGCTGGGCACCCTGGCGCCCGAACAGCGCGCCGAGGTCGAACAACGCCTTAAACACGACGCCGCGTTGCGCGCAGCGGTGGACGCCTGGGAGCAGCGCCTGCTGCCATTGACCGCGCTGGCCGCGCCGGTGGCGCCCTCCGCTCACCTGTGGCGGCGCATCGAAGGCAACCTCGCCGGCAAACAGGCAGGCGCAGCCTGGTGGAACCTGTTGGCAGTGTGGCGCGGCCTGGCCGGTGCGGGGCTGCTGACCAGCGTGTTATTGGCGGCGTTGCTGCTGACCCGCCCGCCCACTTCTGAGCCGTCTTTTGTGGTGGTGCTGGTGGCGCCGCAAAGCCAGGCGCCGGGCTGGGTGATCCAGGCCAGTAATACTCAAAAAATCCAGTTGATTCCGCTGGGCGTGATGCACGTTCCGGCCGACAAGGCGCTGCAGTTCTGGACCAAAGGCGACGGCTGGCAAGGCCCGGTTTCGCTGGGGCTGGTGACGCCTGGGCAAACGCTGTCGGTGCCGCTGGACAGGCTGCCGCCGCTCACGCAAAACCAACTGTTCGAGCTGACCCTGGAAGACCCGAACGGCTCACCGACCGGCAAACCGACCGGGCCGATTCAGGCCATCGGCCGTGCGGTCAAGGTGCTCTGATCAGCTGACGTTGGGCAACCACAGGCGAAACCGCGCGCCGCCCAACGGTGACGCTTGGGCGCTCAAGCTGCCGCCTTGTGCTTCAAGGGCGCGCCGGCTGATCGCCAGGCCGAGGCCGAAACCACCCGTGGCGCGGTCGCGGCTGCGGTCGAGGCGATAGAACGGTTCAAAAATGCGCTCGCGCTGGTCCAGCGGAATGCCGATGCCGTCGTCGTCCACGCAGATTTCACAGCCTTCGGCGCACACCTTGACGCCCACCTGGATGCGCTGGTCGCAGTAACGCGTGGCGTTGCGCAGCAGGTTTTGCAAGGCGCGGGCAGTCAGGCGCGGGTCGAGGCTGAAACGCTCCACGGCGCAGTCGAGCGCGACATTGATCACAATGCCGGGGTTTTCAAGTTCGTCGTCGACGCTGCCCAACACGCTGTCGATAAACTCGTCGAGCATCACCTCGACACGCTCCGGCAACTGCGCCGGGTTTTGCAGGCGGCTGTAGGAGAGTAATTCCAGCACCAGCTCATCCAGCTCGCGAATATGCGCCACCAGGCTTTGCAGGCGCTCGCGGCTCGCCTGCGGCAACTCTTCGGACAACGCCAGTGCCAAGCCGAAATCCAGGCGGGTCAAGGGTGTGCGCAGTTCGTGGGACACCGCGTTGAGCAAGTCGCGCTGCTGGTTAAGCAGGTGTTCGACGTCGTCGGCCATGGTGTCGAACACCGACGCCAGGCTGCCGATGTTGGAACTGGCCGGAATGCACGTACGCTCGCTGAGGTTGCCCCTGCCGAGTTGCGCGGCGGTAGTTTTCAGGCGCTCCAGGTCACGCCAGTGCGGCCGCAGCCAGATCAACAGGCAGGCCAGCAACGCCGCCACGATCAGTACGTTGATCGCCCAATACAGCACGTTCATGTCCAGCGGGTCGGGCGGTGTCGTCACCTTGACCACAAACTGCGCGTTGATCGGCGAGCTGATTTCTTCCATCCAGCCCCACTCGCCCAGGCGCACCACCGGTTTGCCCTGCGCCAGCAACAGTGCCTCTTGCGGCGTGTAGCGCGCGTCCTCGCGCACCAGCAATTGTACGGTCAGCGGTGCAAAGTCGCGCCCCAGTTGTTCGGTGACCTGTGACCAGCGCTCCACCGGCACCCGCAGGTATTGTTTGACGATGAGTTTTTGCTGGCCGCGGCTCTGCTCGACGTTGTAGTTCATGTAGCGGTGTTCGAACACCTCAATCACCAGCTTGGGGATCAAGTAGATCGCCGCGCTGTAGGTGACGACGGTGATCAGGTAAAGGCGTAGCAGTAAACGAAACATGGGTCAGCATTCCCACTCGGAACGGCTGAACAGGTAGCCCTTGCCCCATACGGTTTTGATCTTGCGCGCTTCGCCGGCGTGGTCGTCGAACTTGCGGCGCAGTTTGGAAATGGCCACGTCCACCGAGCGGTCGGTGCCGTTGAATTCGATACCGCGCAGGCGTTGCAGAATCTGGTCGCGGCTGAGCACTTCACCGGCATGCCGGGCCAACACCACCAACAGGTTATATTCACCGCTGGACAGCTCCACCGCCTGCTCGCGCCACGTAACCGTGCGTTCGGACAGGTCGATGCACAGGTTGCCCATAATGATCTGGTCATTCGCCGCTTGCGGTTCGGACAAGCTGCTACGGCGCAGCAAGGTGCGCACACGGGCGAGCAGCACGCGCGGCTCGCAGGGTTTGGTCACATAGTCGTCGGCGCCCATTTCTAGGCCCAGCACCTGATCGTGGCTGTCGTCACGCGCGGTCAGCATCAAAATCGGCAAGCACGCCGAGTCCGCGCGCAGCAGGCGGCACACCTGCAGGCCGTCGAGACCGGGCAGCATCAGGTCGAGAATCACCAGGTCCGGCGGGTTCAGGCGCGCGCGTTCGCGTACGTGGTCGCCACGGCTGAGCACGTTGACGTGGTAGCCATTGCGTTCCAGGTAGCTGGCAATCAGCTCGGAGAGTGCGGCGTCGTCTTCCACCAGGAGGATGTTGGGCATGGTGTTTCCAAATAATACTGTTAGCGGTTGTTAACAACCTGATGTGTTGCAGGATTGTGCAAGGATATACGCACGCGGCAGACTATGGGCTGCGCCTTACATTTCTTCACAGACCCGCTACATAGCTTCACAGCACCATGCAGCCGGTGTCTTTAGGATGCGCCAGTCAATAGTGGGATATAAGCATGTCGAAGAATCTGTTAGCGCCGTTTTGCTTGCTGGCCCTGGCACTCGCCCTGAGCGCGTGTGACAAGTCGGCCGCCGGCGCGCCGCCAACGCCGCCGGCCAAAGTGCGCGTCGAAACCCTGCAAGCCAAGCCGCTCTCCATCACCAGCGAGCTGAGTGGGCGCATCGCCGCGCCGCGCATCGCGCAAGTGCGCGCGCGGGTTGCCGGCGTGGTGATGCAGCGTGTGTTCAAGGAAGGCCACGACGTAAAACAGGGTGACGTGCTGTTCCGTATCGACCCGGCGCCGTTCAAAGCTGATTTGGACAGCGCGCAGGCCAACCTGAGCAAGGCCCGCGCCAACGCGTTTCAAGCGCGCCTGCAAGCGCAGCGCTACAGCCAGTTGGTCGAAAGCAATGCCATCAGCGGCCAGGACTACGACAATGCGCGCGCCGCCGTGCGCCAGACCAACGCCGAAGTCGCCGCCAACCAGGCCGCCGTCGAACGCGCCAAACTCAACCTCGGCTACGCCACCGTGACCGCGCCGATTTCCGGGCGCATCGGCCGCGCACTGGTGACCGAGGGCGCGCTGGTCGGCCAGAACGAAGCCACGCCGCTGGCGATCATCCAGCAACTGGACCCTATCCACGCCGACCTCACCCAGTCCACCCGTGAACTGAATGACCTGCGCCGCGCCTTCCGCGCCGGCAGCTTGAAGCAGGTCGGTCAGGACCAGGCCAAGGCCACCTTGATTGAGGACGACGGCAGCCTGTACCCGCTGCCGGGCAAGTTGCTGTTCGCCGACATCAGCGTTGACCCAGGCACCGGGCAAATCACGTTGCGCAGTGAGTTTCCCAACCCGGACCTCGACCTGTTGCCCGGCAGTTTTGTACGCGTGCGCCTGGAACAGGCCGTGGATAAACAAGGCATCAGCGTGCCGCAGCGTGCCATCACCCGCGACAGCGCCGGCATCCCGATGGTGTTGCTGGTGGATGCCGAGCTTACCGTCAGCCAGCAGCCGGTGGAGTTGGGCGCAGTGATTGAAGACCGCTGGATAGTCAGCAGCGGGCTCAAGCCCGGTGACCGCATTGTCGTCGAAGGCCTGCAACACGCGCGCCCCGGTGAAAAAGTTGAAGTGGACGACAGCCCAGCCTCCGGCCAGCCAGTCAAGGAATAACCCGCCATGCCGCAGTTCTTTATTGACCGCCCGATCTTCGCGTGGGTGGTGGCCCTGTTTATCCTGCTGGCCGGCGCGCTCGCCATCCCGCAGTTGCCGGTGGCGCAGTACCCCAACGTCGCGCCGCCGAAGGTAGAAATTTCCGCGACGTACCCCGGCGCCTCGGCGCAGACCCTGGATGAAAGCGTGGTCAGCCTGATCGAGCAAGAGCTCAACGGCGCCGATCACCTGTTGTATTTCGAATCGCAGAGCAGTCTGGGCACGGCGACCATCACCGCCACCTTCCAACCGGGCACCGACCCGGAAATGGCCCAGGTCGATGTGCAAAACCGGCTCAAGGCAGTGGAGCCGCGCTTGCCGCAAGCGGTGACCCAGCAAGGCCTGCAAGTGGAGAAAGTCTCCGCCGGGTTCCTGCTGCTGATCACCCTCACGTCCAGCGACGGCAAACTTGATGACGTAGCGCTCAGCGATTACCTGGCGCGCAACGTGATGAACGAGCTCAAGCGCCTGGACGGTGTCGGCAAGGCGCAGTTGTATGGCTCCGAGCGGGCCATGCGCATTTGGATCGACCCGCAAAAACTGATTGGCTTCAACCTGACGCCCGCCGACGTCAATGCGGCGATCAGTGCACAGAATGCGCAGGTATCGGCGGGCAGCATCGGTGATTTGCCAGGCACCAAAACCCAGGAAATCACGGCGGCGATTGTGGTCAAAGGCCAACTGTCGACCCCGGCGGAATTTGCCGACATCGTGCTCAAGGCCAACCCTGATGGTTCCACCGTGCGCGTCGGCGATGTGGCGCGGGTGGAAATCGGCAGCCAGGAATACCAGTTCTCGACCCGCCTCAACGGCATGCCGTCGACCGCCGTCAGCGTGCAACTGTCGCCCGGCGCCAACGCGCTGAACACCGCGACGCTGGTGCGGGCGAAGATGGACGAACTGTCGCGCTACTTCCCGGCCAACGTGGAATACAAGATTCCGTACGACACCTCGCCGTTCGTTAAAGTCTCGATCACCAAAGTCGTTTACACCTTGCTGGAAGCCATGGCGCTGGTGTTTGCGGTGATGTTTCTGTTCTTGCAGAACGTGCGCTACACCTTGATCCCGACGCTGGTGGTGCCGGTGGCGCTGATGGGCACTTTCGCCACCATGCTGTTGTTGGGTTTTTCGATCAACGTGCTGACCATGTTCGGCATGGTGCTGGCCATCGGCATTCTGGTGGACGATGCGATTGTGGTGGTGGAAAACGTCGAGCGCATCATGGCCACCGAGGGTTTGTCGCCCAAAGAGGCCACGCGCAAGGCCATGGGCCAGATCACCGGGGCCATCGTCGGCATCACGTTGGTGTTGGTCGCAGTGTTTTTGCCGATGGCGTTCATGCCGGGTTCGGTGGGGGTGATCTACCAGCAGTTCTCGCTGTCGATGGCCACCTCGATTCTGTTCTCGGCGTTCCTGGCCCTGACCTTGACGCCAGCACTGTGCGCCACCTTGCTCAAGCCGATCGGCAAGGGCGAGTACCATGCCAAGGGCGGTTTTTTTGGCTGGTTCAATAAACGTTTTGATCAGCTTACCGACCGCTATGAAGGCTGGGTCGCCTATGCGCTCAAGCGCAGCGGCCGTTACCTGTTGATCTACCTGGTGTTGCTGGTGGGTTTGGGGCTGATGTTCAGTCGCCTGCCCTCCTCGTTCCTGCCGGTGGAAGACCAGGGCTACACCATCACTGATATTCAGTTGCCACCGGGCGCGAGCAAAAACCGCACGGTGCAGGTGGTCGAGCAGATCGAGGCGCACAACGCCAAAGAGCCGGGCGTGGGTGATACCACGATGATTCTGGGGTTCAGTTTCTCAGGCTCCGGGCAGAACGCGGCACTGGCTTTTACCACACTCAAGGATTGGTCGGATCGCAGCAGCAAAGACTCCGCCGCAGCGATTGCCGACCGCGCCAACGCCGCATTCAGCGAGCTCAAGGATGCGCTTGCCTACGCCGTGCTGCCACCGCCGGTGGACGGCCTGGGGACCTCCAGCGGTTTCGAATTCCGTTTGCAGGACCGCGGTGGCGTCGGCCATGCCGCGCTGATGGCGGCGCGAACTGAACTGCTGGCGAACGCAGCACAGAGCCCGATCCTGGCCAACGTGCGTGAAAGTGCCCTGGCCGAAGCGCCGCAGGTGCAACTGGAAGTCGACCGCAAGCAGGCCAACGCACTCGGCGTGTCGTTTGCCGACGTGGGCAATGTGCTGTCCTCGGCCATCGGTTCGGCCTACATCAACGACTTCCCCAATCAGGGCCGCATGCAGCGGGTGGTGGTGCAGGCCGAAGGCGACCAGCGCAGCCAGGTGGCGGATTTGCTCAAGATCAACGTGCGCAACACTGCCGGCAACATGGTGCCGTTGTCAGCGTTTGTCGAAGCCAGGTGGACCCAGGGCCCGGCGCAATTGACCCGTTACAACGGCTACCCGGCCATCGCGATCAGCGGCGAAGCGGCGCCGGGGCACAGCACCGGTGAAGCCATGGCGGAGATTCAGCGCCTGGTCGGCCAACTGCCGCCGGGCCTGGGCCAGGAATGGACCGGTTTGTCGTTGCAGGAACGCTTGTCCGGCGCGCAGGCGCCGTTGCTGCTCGGCCTGTCGCTGCTGATCGTGTTCCTGTGCCTGGCGGCGCTGTACGAAAGCTGGTCGATTCCGACCTCGGTGTTGCTGGTGGTGCCGCTGGGTGTGCTGGGCGCCGTATTGGCGGTGACATTGCGCGGCATGCCCAACGACGTGTTCTTCAAGGTCGGCCTGATCACCATTATTGGCTTGTCGGCGAAGAACGCGATTTTGATCATCGAGTTCGCCAAGGACCTCTATGAACAAGGCGAAGATTTGATCGACGCCACCTTGAAAGCCGCGCGCCTGCGCCTGCGGCCGATCATCATGACCTCGCTCGCGTTTATCCTCGGCGTGGTGCCGTTGGCGATTGCCACCGGTGCCAGCTCGGCCAGCCAGCAAGCCATCGGCACAGGCGTGATCGGCGGGATGATCACCGCAACGCTCGCGGTGGTGTTTGTGCCAGTGTTCTTTGTCGTCGTCATGAAGCTCACACGCAAACGGTAGGGAAAAGCTGCAAGCGGCAAAAAAGCGGCAAGCTACAAGCTACAAGCTGCAAGGAAAAGCAGGTTTGCTTTTGACTTGCAGCTTGCAGCTTGTAGCTTGTAGCTTGTAGCTTGTAGCTTGTAGCTTGTAGCTTGTAGCTGCCGTTCTACAACTTCGCAGATTTGTGAGCACCATGGCCTTTCTTGCCCGCACCCACCCTCGCCTTTCATCCGCCGCCGTCTTGGGCCTTGCCGTGGGCATCCTGGCACCGGCGGATACGCTCATCAGCAAAATCCTCATCGGCTGGAACGCCGGGGTCTGGACTTATCTGCTGCTGATGCTGTGGCTGACCAGCCGCTCGCAGGCCGACGACGTAAAACGCATCGCCGAAGTCGAAGATGAAAACGCCGGGCTGGTGCTGTTCATGGTGTGCATTGCGGCGATTGCGAGCCTTGCGACCATCACGGTAAACCTGGTGGGCAGCAAAGACCTCGACAACACAGCACGCCTGCTGCACTACGGGTTTACCGGTATGACGGTGATCGGCTCATGGTTGCTGACCGGGGTGATTTTCAGCGTGCATTACGCGCGGCTTTTTTACACGTGGGAAGGCGACGAGCCGGCGCTGCGGTTTGCCGATGATTTGCGCACCCCCAATTACTGGGACTTCCTGTATTTCTCGTTCACCATCGGTGTGGCGGTGCAAACCGCTGATGTGGGAGTTGCCACGCGCAGCATGCGTAAAGTGGTGCTGGGCCAATCATTGATCGGTTTTCTATTCAATACCGCTATTCTGGGCTTCTCGATCAATATCGCGGCGGGCCTGTTTAGTTGAGCCTGGCGAGCTTATATAAAAACGCTATTAAAAACCCTTTTTTAGACTGTCAACCCTGACAGTAGACATCCCTGCGTAAATGCATTTAATAGCAGAAGTCATTTAAGCATGACGTTTCACAGTTTTAGCTTAACGACTCGCACCGGCCGCTGAGAAGAGATGCAGGCATTTGTAAACTGTGACTTTTGACAGTTACATAAAATTTTTTTTTGCCGCTTGATAGAGAGCGTCAGAAGCATCAGGGCTTCTGGGTTTTGCACACACATCATAGATGGAGAGGCGATCATGTCAGCGCAACTGAAATTGGCAAGTGATATCCCGAAAACCCGCGACGCATCTGGCGATGTCAACGGAACGATTGGTGAGCACATTTTTAAAACCAATACCGGAAAATGGAGCGTCCATGACGACACCGTTGAGGTGTATCTGATTGATAAACATGACGACGGCAGCGTGGAAGAAGAGGTGTTCATCCAATTTTCAAGCGACGTCGAACACAACAAGGAACTGAAGCTGCAGACCCAGAGATCTCCACTGGCCTGGGTTTCCTTCAAGGCCTTTAACCCGCCCCGCGTCATCCAGTGCATCGAGGCAACCCTGTTTATTGAAACGCTGTCACTCAGCCCTTTTGAAGTAAAAGGCCAACTCCGTGGCACCACGGATGAAGCTGATCACCCGGTCGACATCAGTTTTCACCTGAAACAATAATTAATTGGCAGTGCAAAAAAAGCCCTGATCTTTCGATCAGGGCTTTTTTATGTCTACCGCATTATTTAGAAGGAATAACGTACGCCAACGTTGGCACCCAGCACCTGGTCAATTTTATCGCTGGTACTGGTCTCAAGGTCGGCATGCATTTGCAGGTTCTGCGTCAGCTTCACCGCCAGGCCGGCACCAAACTTGGCGCGCGAGCCCGACAAATCATTATTGAAGGTCTGGTTGTTGACCGACACCTTGTTATTGTTGGCAAACTCGTGCACAAGCGCCGCACGCAGGTAAGGCTGCACAATCGCGCCACTGTCGAGCTGGATGTCACGCCCAACCGTTGCACCGGCTTCGCCGACCCGTGAACGGGTGCGTTCGCCGTCCACTTGCAGGCCATTTTTCAGGCTGTAAGTACCGCCCTGCACCACGATAGTCGACACGCGAGCATACGGTTCAACATACCAGCCATCGTCGAGTTTGATGTTGCGACCGAACTCCGCCGAGAGGCTGCCACCCACATTGTTATAGTTACCTTTGGTCGTGTTGTTATCGCTGAGTGCTACCTTGGCTTCGTTCTGGAAACGGTTGGCCTTGGCGACCGCATCAAAATAGAAACCGCTTTCCTGGTCCATCCAGGTTGCATAAGCGCCCACGAAGTAACTCTTGATCGTGCCGGAAGAGCCGCGAGCCAGGTTAAGGTCAGACGTACTGTGGCCGGCCATCACGCCCACCAGCCATTGGCTGTCTGCCAACGGCATGTCGGCACCGATGGAGAAACCACGCTGGTTCTGCGTATAAGCCGTACCCGAATTTTCAGACACGTTGTATTTATTACCGAAACCACGGATCCACAGACCCGCCTGGCCAGGCTCGAACCGCAACTCACCCATACGCGCACGCAACGAAGCTTCTTCGCCGTACATTACGGTTGGCGCGGTGTTGAACACGGCCGTGACCACGCGAGTACTGCGGCTTCTTACGCGTGTTTCCGGATCGAGGTACCAATCGGTACCTTCTTTTTTCAGATCGTAAGCAAAGGCACCTGCGTCGACCGGGCCATTCACCAGGGAAAACTGCGCATCACCGCCGCCTGTATGAACCACGCGAATCTGATCGGGGTTGACCGGCTCCGCGCCGCTGGCCGACAGCAACACGCCATGATTACCCGTAGCTTCACCGATGACATTGATGAAATCGGTCTTGCCTTGCGCAAAATCAGCGCCCATGACAAACGTACCATCACCGGCAAGCGTATTAAGGTTCAGTTGATAGAACGCATCCGCAGCGCCCATGGTGACCGTACCACCGGTCATGTTCAGCACACTGACCTGGCTGTCGCCGGTCATGGTCCAATTGGACGCGTTGCCCACGCTCAAGCTGGAGACATTCTGCAACTGGCCAGTCAACCCGGCGTTGTTTTTCAGCGTCAAATGGGCGGTACTGGTGCCGTCGGCAACGACGTTGCCGGTCAAGCGGCTGTTATCAACCATCATCGTTGCCGAACCGCCGCCAGAGACAGTCAGCAGATTACCGTTGCCGCCCGTCAGCGTGGAGCCGTTGCGCACCTCGATCGCCACCACAGGAGTTCGACCTTGCGTGCCCCTGACCGAGATGGCGGAACCGGTTTTACCCTCTACGACGGATTGATCCAATACCAACTTGCCGTCAGTGGTATCAAAACGGCCACGGGTGAACGACACGCCGTTGCCCTGGCCGACGATAGTACTTTGGCTGGCCGTGGCCGTAGCACCCTGCAAGGCAAGACCAGCGCTGCCAGCACCGGTGCCGTGTACGAGGGTGTTTTGCGTGAAGTTCAACACGCTGCCGCTGGTGGCTTCTGCACCGCCGCCGGCCCCGCTGATGACACTGTTGCTCGCCTCGACAGACGAGCCGTTCGCAGTACCCGCAGCACCCAGTGCCTGCAGGCCTACTCCGTGACCGTTGGTGACAGTACTGTCTTTGATAAAGGCCGCGCTTTGTTCCAGGCGCAAGGCGCCGAACAGCGGGTTGTTCGAGGACACTTTCGACGCGTTGATATTAACGGTGGAACCCGCAGTTGCACGAATATCACTGGCCAGGCTGCCGCGGTTCATGTTTAACGCAGAGTCTGTCAGTGCAATAGTTTTTGCTGTTGCGCTGTTCATGTGCAGGGTGGACGTATTGAATAATTGCCAGTCCGTAGATTGCTCAGTGGCGTTGATAGTTTTTTGTTCACCGTTCAATTGCGCCGCTTGCGCTTGCCCCTGCATCGCCGCCAACAGACAGAATGTAATGGTGGGGACTTTCATCATCGCACTTAATGGTTTGAGTTCGAATGTATTCAGTGGCGACATAGTCAATCACTCTTCAGGTGAGGCCTACAAAAACGGTTCGGCCACTCTGTGGGAGTGAGGCCTTACCTCTGAGGCGCACAGATTAAGGAGTAAACATCCGACATTCTGTAGGAATAATCCCTTAAGCTCCTGGTAAAAAACTGTGTATACCGTGGTCTATCAAGCAGAATATTGTCAGTGACTTCCGCCGCCCTCTAAAAGAGAAGGGCGGAGTCATAACGTCCGTTTAATTAAGCGCCGTTCCAAGGCGCTGAGTTATGGCGTGAGTGGGCTAAAGTCGCAATACGAATTCGACAACGCCGAGCGTTAGTTCACGCTGGCATTACCGCGCCCGCTGATACTGCCTGTAAGCTGAGCAATGCTGGTGACCTCGACGCGTCCCAATCGAGCGATCTTGAGCAAACCGAACGGCACGATAAACGTGAAACCACTGGCGACAATCGCGGGTGTAATGATTTGAGTGAAAGTCCGAGTCTGGTCGGCTGTCGGAATCCCGGTACGCGGAGCGACTACCCGAACACTCAAGGTCAGCGTCGCCCCCAGCACAAGCCGCGCGTCCGCCGGCACGAAGACCCTACCGTCGTAATCAGCCGGGGTCACTTGCGGCCTTGGCCCGAACGAATCGCAGTTCCATATGGTGCTCGGGCCGGTGCCAAGCACACGTACAAACTGCGGCGGTGCCAGGGTAATCGTCACCACATCGGTCACTGTGATCGGAGTATCCGGCGCTCTATTGAGGTTGTCGGTGAGCGCAGGCGTTGCCGACGGTGCAACAAAATAATGAATGTTTTGGGGACCGTTAAACTTGATTAAGTTAGAGGCCCATGGGATTGCAAATGTGATCGTGTCACCGGGAAGTTGAACGGTGATTTCAAAGGGCGGCAGAACCGCGATGCCGTCGTTTCCTACAACATGAATCCATTGCCCAGGCGCCGGCAAATCGGCGGCGGTCCACAGTACGATCTGCACCGTAACAGGTTTATTGGCATGATCGGCGGTCAGCACATCCGGCACCAGCGAACCTTCGCCAAAGATATGCGCTTGGTTCAGCGCCGGGTTGCGGCTGCCAGGCTCTCCCGGGTTTTCCGGCCCCGTCACGCTCAAGTCGACGTTGATCGTTTTGATTGGAGAATCGAAGGTCTCACCGTTTCGTACAATGCGATATTGTACGGCAGTCGGCTGCGGCCCTCTCCTTTTCGCATAGTCAGCAATGATCAAAGGGTTAAGGGCGCCTCCCGAATAGATTAACGGGAAGTTCGTGAACGTCGCAGATACCGCCGTGAACGGTTGTGTGCCCCATTTCAACTGACATTGATCCAAGGCTGGCTGATGGTTCAAGTAAGTTCGAATGTGCGCCTCGATAATGGCAATATAGTCAGCAATATTGAGCAGGTTATCGAGACTGCCACCTTCCGGTGCCGGTGCCAACGGAAGGAAAATCTCCAGTAGCGCCGGCGCAGGCAACAGCGCCACCAGGAAGGTGCGAACAACTGATGGCCGACTTACGTTCCCCGCAGCATCGGTGATGGTGTAGAAAAAATTCCAGTTGCCACTGCCGACGATCGCGCTTGCAGGCACCGTAAACCTGTTGCCGGTTTGCAGCATCAACCGTGGCGGGACTGTCCCACCCACCTCAAAGGCCGGCAGTGGGACCAAGCCTTGGCTGAAGTAAAACCGCAGAGTATCGCCCAGTTCCCATTGCCCGCTCGGCAGCGCGTAGGTGTTGTCGGGAATGGTGAAGGGCAGCCCCCCGTCGGCGTTAATGATACTTTGGGTAAGCGGCGCACCCACCGGTAGCGTGCCCGTGTATACCGCGACGGGTGGCACATCACGACCAATGAGACTGGCGTATGGCGCAATCCTGTCGACCTTGAAAGGTGTGCCTTTCGAAAACTCCAGCGCGTCGCTGGGTCTTTCTGCTCCCGTGTCATCAAACGAGTTCACGAACAGCAGGTGCTGGATCTCAAATTGACCATGCACGAACCCTCCCGAACCTATCGGGGCCGGAACAGATATGTCGATAGAGTTGCCGGCAGCCGGGAGCATGAACTGGACAGGGCCATATATCGGAATCCAGTTGGGCAGCGGCTTGCTGAGGTCTTGTTGTTGAAGCACGATCCAGTCACGATCGTCTGATACCGCACCCAAGGGACACTTAACGGTTATACCCACTACGGCGGTCGCGGCTGAAATAAGGCCCGTCACGGGGTTCAGCGCCTCTACGATGGTGGTCGGGTCCAGTGTCGCCGGACCGGCAAGTAGTGCCGCAGCTCTTGCAGATAGCTTGGTGCTCATTTCATAGTCTCCATCATGATTTGATATGAATGCCGAACAACCCCATACAGTCAACATGCATTAACGCGCTGTTGACCCTGATAGCCTTACTTCTTTCTGTGCCCACCAACACACTGGCTGGAGGTAAAGAAACTGTTCATAAAGAGCGTCTGGCGCCCTGTGCGCTTCGGTGATTTAAGGTCGACAAGTGCTTAATTGGGTTCTGCGCCTATGCCGTTGGGACCGCAGTAGTTGCTGGTGTTGTACCGACGGTCAATTTGCACATAAGCGAGGGCTGAAGTCCCCAGCAGGATGCCTTTTCGGAACACACTGTATTGAGCCGTGGCACCGGCAAAGTGACGCAACGGCCTGATTAGATTTTCATAGTCATCTACCCAGAAACTATGCACCACATCGGCAACGCCCCAGATATATCTGAATACATACACCGTTGAAGCAATCGGGTTAGTTGTCGGGTAATTTAAATAACCCTTCCAGGTGCAGACCATTTCGTCTCCCGCCCGCAACGCATTCGGCGCCGGGTTAACCAAGACTTCTATGCCCTGCCAGATCGGCGGTTTGGTCTGGCAATTAAGTTGCTTGTTAATGTGCTGTAAAGACTGAGGAAAACTGGCCTTTACATAATTGATCGCAGGGGTCAGGTTGACGAACACCGTTTGGTCAAGCGACGACTGTTGGTTGACGCCATTGTCAGTCTGGTAATTAACCAGGGTGGACGAATTACTGCCACCCGCCTGAATCACCGACCAGGCAACATCGTTATCAAAGAAGACAACTGTCCCGCCCACATCACCGGCCTTCACCCGATAGGTCGCTACCGGTGCCGCCTGACCCGGCCAGAAAAGCAAAGCCTGCTCGCCCGGTACGGGGTTGTCGAACAAGATTAACGAAGCCCTCACCGGCTGGTTGGCATCGGCGATGTCCAGACGATTGGGGATCTTGGAAGCCGCGCCATGGATATTCACCAGGGCTAACTGGCGGTTCAATAGTGCGGGCGCCTGAGGGTTTTCCTGGCCCGCAATCGTCATGTCCACCGTGACCCTTTTCACCGGGGAGCCTACCCCTGGCCCCAGCTTATCGCCTGCACGCAGGATGTAGTAGCGCACCGGCAGGTCGATAATGCGGCGCAGATTCGCGCCTTTGGCGATCAACACGCTCCACGCCACCGGTACCGTGTGCGGCAACGTATCTACAGGCACCGCCGGGAGCTTGATACCGTCCCACTCAATAACACACTGGTCACCCGACAACCGGTTGTCGTATTGGCGCACCCTGACCGAAACAATGTTACGCGCGTCTTCCCGATTAACCAGCAGGTCTGACTCATACGCCGGCACTTCCGGTATTGATAGATTGGCGGGCGGCGCATTCAGTTGCAGGTGGGTACTGGCAACCAACGAGTACTGAGTGGAGACATTGCCTGCACGGTCACGAATGCGATAAATGAAATAGACCTTGGGCGAGCCGGCAAACTTGCGAATCTCAGCCATTGGAATAGTGAACAGCATGGGCCCGTGGGTAGCGGCATAGGCTTGTTCGGAAAATGCCGAGCGCGTGGGCGGCGTATCACGGTCACTTAAATAACCTAACAGCGTGTCACCGGCTTTTCGATCCAGGTAGTCACCGGGCACCTCGACCGCCGTTGATAGCTGACTACTTGAATCGACCTCGGTAATAGGATCGAGTAGAAACCTGCCCGCTTTTAAAATTTCGCCGCCGCCGGGCGCAACCCGGTCGATGATAATAGTCTTGACTAACGAACGCTCATGCACCTCGCTGTCTGCAAACAGGTTAACGACACGATAAGAGAGCTTCACCACCGCATTATTTTGAAAATAGGATTGAGGGATTTTTATTTCAAGCGGGAATTGATCTCGGGTAATAGGCCCGCGCAACTCTATCGGCTCAAGTTCAAAAGCAACGCTGCCGTCGACGTGCCAACAAAAAAACACAAAGTCGCTCTCGCCTTCGCCGGGCAACTGCAGCCAAGGTTCCATTAACTTGACGGGCAGGTCGCTGTAAAGAAATTGTAATGGGATCAAACCATCGGGCAGTGCATGCGCTATCTCAAGCGCGGGCAATGTCGGAACTTGCGACGCAGCCAGGCTGTTCATATTATCCGCTGAAGCGTTAACCATGGTGTTCTCCGCCGCGTGGGTGCATCGCTGTAACGAACTACGTTAGACAAGATTGAATACCCAACGCCGCGCTTCGGATACTGTCAGAACTAACAGGTAACGCCTCCATTCGTCGGGCTGAGCCCGCTGCTGATCGCACCGTTGCACTGAAATAAACTTGACGTGCTTTCGCGCTTGAGGTTTCCTGAAACCGGTTTCACAGCACCACAACGTCCAATAAGAAAGGCCTGCCACCGTGACCCCTTTTTCCGCCGCCCAGCGCAGCCGCGTGACCATGCTTGACGTAGCCGAGCTTGCCGGCGTGTCCAAAGCCAGCGTGTCGCGCTTTATCGGTGATGACCGCGCCCTGCTCTCCGACGCCATTGCCCTGCGTATCGAGCAGGCCATCAGCGAGCTCGGCTACCGCCCCAACCAAATGGCCCGCGGCCTGAAACGCGGCCGCACGCGCTTGATCGGCATGTTGGTGGCGGACATACGCAACCCCTATTCGATTGCCGTGATGCACGGCGTCGAAACCGCCTGCCGCCAACATGGCTACAGCCTGGTGGTGTGCAACACCGACCGCGATGACGAGCAGGAGCGCCAGCATTTGGCCGCGCTGCGTTCGTACAACATCGAAGGGCTGATCGTGAATACGCTCGGCCATCACCTGGATCAACTGCTCGAACTGCAGCAAGAAATGCCGCTGGTGCTGATCGACCGCAAGGTCGAGCCGCTGCACAGCGACCTGGTGGGCCTGAATAACCCGGCAGCCGTGCGCATGGCGGTCGAGCACCTGCAGCAGCAGGGTTATCGCGACGTATTGCTGGTCAGCGAAGCCGCCGATGGCACCAGTTCACGCCTGGAGCGCCAAGTCAGTTTCGAGGCAGAGATTGCCGCGCGTCCGGGGTTGACCGGCGCAGTGCTTGAACTGAATGACGACCTGGAAAACCGCTTGCAGCGTTTTCTCGCCAAGCCCGGCCCCAAGGCGGTGTTCTGCGCCAATGGCGTTGCCGCGCTGGCCTGTACCCGCGCGCTCAAAACATTGGGCTGCAGCCTGTTTGAAGAGGTCGGCCTGATCGCCCTGGATGACCTCGACTGGTACCCGCTGGTGAGCAACGGCATCACCGCCCTCGCCCAACCGACCGCCGCGATTGGCGCCAGTGCGTTTGACTGCCTGCTCAAACGCTTGCGCGGCGATGACGCGCCGACGCGCACCCTGGATTTCCTGCCGCAACTGATTATTCGTGGCTCAACCCAATTCAAATAATTTTTTATAAAAAATGAAACCGGTTTCAGAGGTTAACAACCATGCTTAAATCCCCCGTCTCCATCAGCCTTTCCAGTTACGGCGCCGACCTCGTGCGCCAACAGGGCCAATTGAGTTTCGTTACCTTGCTCAGTGCCGCCGGCGCCCAGCGCATCGAGTGGCGTGAAGAACTGTTGACCACCGAACAGCCCGCCGCCCTCGCCCAGGCCGCCGCCGAGCACGGCCTGGAGTCGCTGTACTCCTCGCCGCTGGAACTTTGGGTCGCCGGGCGCGCCCAGCCGAACGCCGAACTCGCCGCCACCCTGGACCGCGCCCAGGCATTCGGCTCGCGCTGGCTGAAAGTCTCGCTCGGCTATTTTACCGACACCAACGACCTGCAAAGCCTGCACGCCCTGCTCAACCGCCACCCGGTCAAGCTGCTGGTGGAAAACGACCAGACCCTGCACGGCGGGCGCATCGAGCCGATGCAACGCTTCTTCAGCGAAGTTGAGCGCCTGGGCTTGCCGGTCAGGATGACGTTCGACATCGGCAACTGGCAGTGGCAAGACCAATCTGCGCTCACCGCCGCCCGCCTGTTGGGCCGGCACGTGGATTACCTGCACTGCAAGGCGGTGGCCTTGCGCCAGGACGGCAAGCTGGTCGCCTTGCCGCCCGGCGCCACCGACTTGCTTGTGTGGGAACAACTGCTCAACCATATGACTCAAGGTATTACCCGGGCCGTGGAGTTCCCGCTGCAAGGCGATGACTTGATCAAGGTCACCGCGCACCAGGTCGCCACCCTCGCCCTGCTTGGCCAACCCCGTGCGGAGAATGCGCATGTCTGAGATCGATATCCTCTCGTTTGGTGAAACCATGGCGATGTTTGTCGCCGAACAGACCGGCGACCTGGCCGCTGTCTCCCAGTTCCACAAACGCATTGCCGGGGCCGACAGCAACGTCGCCATCGGCCTGTCGCGGCTGGGTTTCAAGGTGGCCTGGCTGAGCCGCGTGGGCAACGATTCGCTCGGGCGCTTTGTGGTCGACACGCTGAAAAAACAAGGCCTGGATTGCCGTCACGTGGCGGTCGACCCGCTGCACCCCACCGGCTTTCAGTTTAAATCGCGCGAAGAAACCGGCGCTGACCCGCAGGTTGAGTATTTCCGCAAAGGCTCGGCCGCCAGCCACTTGTCGATCGCCGGCATCAGCCCGGCGTTGCTGCAAGCGCGGCACCTGCACGCCACCGGCATTCCGCCGGCGTTGTCCGAGGCCACGCACGCGCTGTCGGTAGAGCTGATGACGCAGATGCGCAAGGCCGGACGCAGTGTGTCGTTTGACCCAAACCTGCGCCCATCACTGTGGGCCAGCCAGGCGCAGATGATCCGCAGCATCAACGCCCTCGCGGGCCTCGCCGACTGGGTGCTGCCGGGCTTGAGCGAAGGCCGCTTGCTGACTGGTTTCGACGACCCGGCCGACATCGCCGCGTTCTACCTCGACCAGGGCGCCGAAGCCGTGGCGATCAAGCTGGGGCCGGATGGCGCCTATTACCGCACGCACATGGACCAGGGCTTTGTCGCCGCGTTCCCGGTGGAAAAGGTCGTGGACACGGTCGGCGCCGGTGATGGTTTTGCCGTCGGCATGATCAGCGCCCTGCTCGAAAACCTAAGCTTCCCCGAGGCGGTACAGCGCGGCAACTGGATCGGCAGCCGCGCCGTGCAAAGCCGCGGTGACATGGAAGGTTTGCCGACCCGCTCGGAGCTGCCCACGCCCTGCGTTGTTTAACCCGTTACCTGTTGCCACAACTACAACAAGCTCAGGAGCCATTCCATGGAAACCGTGAAACTCGCCACCCGCCGTTGGTGGTACATCATGCCCATCGTGTTTATCACCTATAGCCTGGCCTACCTGGACCGCGCCAACTATGGCTTTGCCGCCGCCTCCGGGATGGCCGAAGACCTGATGATCACGCCCGGCATGTCGTCGCTGCTCGGCGCGTTGTTCTTTCTTGGCTACTTTTTCTTCCAGGTGCCGGGGGCGATCTACGCGCAAAAGCGCAGCGTTAAAAAGCTGATTTTCGTCAGCCTGATTTTGTGGGGCGGCCTGGCCACCCTGACCGGCGTGGTGTCCAACGCCTACATGCTGATCGCGATTCGCTTCATGCTCGGCGTGGTTGAAGCGGCGGTGATGCCGGCCATGCTGGTGTACCTGTGCCACTGGTTCACGCGGGCCGAACGCTCGCGGGCCAATACCTTCCTGATCCTCGGCAACCCGGTGACCATGCTGTGGATGTCGGTGGTCTCGGGCTATCTGGTGCAGCATTTCAGCTGGCGCTGGATGTTTATCATTGAGGGCATACCGGCAGTGATTTGGGCGTTTATCTGGTGGAAGTACGCCGACGAAAAACCCGCAGACGCCAAATGGCTGAGCGCGCAGCATAAACAAGACCTGGAAAACGCGCTGGCTGCCGAGCAAGTCGGGATCAAGGCGGTCAAGAACTACGCCGAAGCCTTCCGCTCACCCAAGGTGATCATTCTGGCGCTGCAGTTTTTTTGCTGGAGCATCGGCGTGTACGGCTTTGTGCTGTGGCTGCCGTCGATCCTCAAGGCCGGTTTGCAGATGGACATGGTCGAAGCCGGCTGGCTGTCGGCATTGCCGTACCTGGCGGCGGTGCTCGGCATGCTCGCGGTGTCCTGGGGTTCAGACAAACTTCAAAAACGTAAACGCTTTGTGTGGCCGCCGCTGCTGGTTGCGTCCATCGCGTTCTATGCGTCGTACGCGCTGGGCGCCGAACATTTCTGGTGGTCCTACAGCCTGTTGGTGGTTGCCGGCGCCTGCATGTACGCGCCGTATGGCCCGTTCTTCGCGATTGTGCCGGAGATTCTCCCGGCCAACGTCGCCGGCGGTGCCATGGCCTTGATCAACAGCATGGGGGCGCTCGGCTCGTTCGGCGGCTCCTACCTGGTGGGTTACCTGAACAGCAGCACCGGCTCGCCCGGCGCTTCGTACCTGCTGATGAGTGGCGCACTGATGGTGGCCGTGGTGCTGACGATTTTCCTCCAGCCCGGCGCCAGCGACCGTGCCCGCGCGCCGCTGCACAGCCTCGAATTAAAGGTAAAAGCCTGATGAAAAAATCTGTGGTGTTATACAAAAAACTCTCCGCGCCATTAATGGCGCGCCTGCATGCGCACGCCGACGTGACGCTGATCGACGCGCTGGACGAACCCGGCCTGGCCAAACTGCGTGAAGCCCTGCCCACCGCGCATGGCCTGCTGGGCGCCAGCCTGCGCCTGGATGCCAAGCTGCTCGACCTGGCGCCCAAACTGCAAGCCGTGGCCAGCGTGTCGGTGGGCGTCGACAACTACGACATCGACTACCTGACCCGGCGCGGTATTCTGCTCAGCAACACCCCGGACGTGCTCACCGAAACCACCGCCGACACCGGTTTTGCGCTGATCCTGGCCACCGCACGCCGCGTGGTCGAACTGGCGAACATGGTGCGTGCCGGCCAATGGAACAAGAACATCGGCCCCGCGCATTTTGGCAGTGACGTGCATGGCAAAACCCTCGGCATTATCGGCATGGGCCGCATTGGTGAAGCCCTGGCCCAGCGTGGGCATTTCGGCTTTGGCATGCCGGTGATTTATCACAGCCACTCGCCCAAACCACGGGTAGAAGCACGCTTCGGCGCGCAATACCGCAGCTTGAACGACTTGCTGCAACAGGCCGACTTTGTCTGCCTGACTTTGCCGCTGACGGCTGAAACCGAAAAGTTGATCGGCGCCGAGCAGTTCGCGCTGATGGGCGCGCAGACCATCTTTATCAATATCTCGCGCGGTAAGGTGGTGGATGAAGCGGCGCTGATCGAGGCGCTGCAGCAAAACACTATTCGTGCGGCGGGGTTGGATGTGTTTGAGCGTGAGCCGTTGAATCATGACTCGCCGTTGTTGCGGTTGAACAATGTGGTGGCCACGCCGCACATGGGTTCGGCGACGCACGAGACGCGTGAAGCGATGGCGCGGTGCGCGGTGGATAACCTGCTGGCGGCGCTGGGTGGGGAGCGGCCGAAGAACCTTGTGAATGTGCAGGTTTGGAAATAGTTTGCTGAGTACATATCCGTTATTTGGGTAACGGCTTATATCGGTTTCGCTCTTACAGCGAGTCACTTTTGAACAGCGCAAAAGTAACCAAAACGCTCTTGCCCCACCACTCGGTGCCTCGCTGTGGCTCGGCATGCCCTCACTCCGATATGACGCAGCGGGCCGCCGCGACGGGGCGTCCCTGCCCCGTCGCGGCTAAACCGGCGTCCTGCCGGTTTACCCGCTCCGTAATATCTGCGTTCGGCCATCGTGGTTTAACGGGGCGCCTTAGATCAAGGTCACAATCACAAGCAGGCGGCCTGAAAGCCGACCCAATCTCCCACGCTGAATGCGGTCAAATGTGGGAGATTCTATGGCTGAAAAAGCCGGACGCAGAGCGTCCGGAGCGGCATTACCACGCAGAGCGTGGGAACGATCATCTAAGCAGGCGGCCCGAAAGCCAACCCAATCCCCCAAGCCGAATGTGGTCAAACTGTGGGAGGGGGCTTGCTCCCGATTGCAGTGTGTCAGTTGAATAATATTTATCTGACACACCGCAATCGGGAGCAAGCCCCCTCCCACAAAAAGCAAAAAAAGCAGATCTGCTGTGTACTCAAGACCCGCCTTTGACCTGCTTCTGATCCGCTTCAACCACTCAGGTCGGCTTTCAGGCCGCCGTGCTCTTGCTCTTGCTCTTGATCTTGATCTTGATCTTGATCTAAGGCGCCCCGTTAAACCACGCTGGCCGCACGCAGGCTTGAATCCGTGGGTAACCCGGCAGGACGCCGGGTTAGCCGCGCTGGGCCAAGGATGGCCCATCGCGGCGGCCCACGGATTCAAGCCTGCGGGCGGGCACACCGAGCCTAAGCGAGGTGCCGAGTGGTGGGGCAAGAGCGTTTTGGTTACTTTTGACTGGGCCGGCTTCCGGATTTTCAAAAGTGACCCGCCGTAAGGGCGGAACCCCTACCAGCCCTCACAAAAACACCGGATATACACCCCCACTAAAAAAAACAACCTAACGCAACACCCGCCGCAACACCTTGCCCACGGTCGTCTTGGGCAACTCGGTACCGCGAAACTCCACATACCTGGGCACTTTATACCCGGTCAAATACTCCCGGCAGTGCGCCAGAATCTGCTCCTCAGTCACCGCCAAATCCTTAAGCACCACAATAACTTTCACCCGCTGCCCCGCCACCCCGTCGTCCACCCCAATGGCCGCCACCTCGCCCACACCGGGGTGCAGCGCCACCACGTCTTCGATTTCATTGGGGTACACATTAAACCCCGAGACCAGAATCAGGTCCTTTTTACGGTCGACCAAACGGATATACCCACGCGCGTCCATCACACCAATATCACCGGTCGACAACCAACCCTCACCGTCCAACACGTCAGCAGTTTCCTGCGGGCGGTTCCAATACCCCTGCATCACCTGCGGCCCACGCACCTGCAGCTCACCCGGCTCACCGATCTCGGCCAGCTCGCCGTCCTCGCGCACAAAGCGCACCCACGTCGACGGCAAGGGCACACCGATGCTGCCGGTAAATTCCATCTCACGCATACGGGCGATGTCGATGGGGCTGATACTCACCACCGGCGAGCATTCGGTCAGCCCGTAACCTTCAATGATCGGCAGCCCGGTGACCTGCTTCCAACGCTTGGCCACTGCGGTGTGCGTGGCCATGCCGCCGGCGATGACCATGCGCAGGTCAGAGAAGTCCCGCGCGCAAAACTGCTTGTTTTCGAGCAAACCGTTGAACAGCGTATTAACCCCGGCAATCCCGTTAAAGCGCTCTTTGCGCAGGATCATCTGCACGCGTTTCACGTCACGCGGGTTGGCGATCAGGATGTTGCGCCCGCCCAGGCACATGAACATCAGGCAGTTCACCGTAAGCGAAAAGATGTGGTACAGCGGCAGCAAGGTAACGTTGGTTTGCTGCTGCTCCTGGTCCAACTGATCACCCACCCACGCCTTGGCTTGCAACAGGTTGGCGATGATATTGCGGTGGCTGAGCATCACGCCCTTGGCGTCGCCGGTGGTGCCGCCGGTGTATTGCAGGAAGGCCAGGTCCTCGCGGTGCAGGGCTACCGCACGCAGGTTGAGCGCCCGCCCCTGCTTCAGTACGTGGTTGAAGCGCAGCGCGCCTGGCAGGTTGAAAGCGGGCACCTGCTTTTGCACACGGCGCAGGGCAAAGTTCAGCGCCGCGCCTTTAAACGTGCCGAGCAAATCACCGATAGCCGCCACCACCACACGTTTGACGCTGCTGCCATCGATGACTTTTTCAAGGGTGTGGGCGAAGTTTTCAAAGATCACCAAGGTGCAGGCGCCGCTGTCCTTGAGCACGTGTTTGAGTTCATGCGCGGTGTACAGCGGGTTGATGTTGACCACCACCGCACCGGCCAGAATGCTGCCCAACAGGCAGATCGGGTATTGCAAGCAGTTGGGCATCATCAGTGCCACGCGGTCGCCTTTGTTCACGCCCTGGCTCTGTAGCCACGCGGCGAAGGCGATGCCTTGCAGCTTCCACTCGGCATAGCTCATTTCGGTGCCGATGCTGACGTAGGCCACGCGCGCGTGGAATTTATCCAGGTGTTCCAGGAACACCTCGCGCAGCGAGGCGTAGGCCTCGATGTCAGCCTCAATATCCGCCGGCACGCCTGGCAGGTAAGCGCTCAACCAAATCCGTTCGCGGCGTTCCAGGCTGATCGCGTTCATCACAGTCTCCTTGGTGTCAGCCAGGCGCAGAGCGTGGCAACCATTATGGGTTGACGGAGGCCGTTGCGCTTGCGCTGGCCCGGTGCCTGGCGGCAGGTTTGGCCAGCGCCTGCTGGCGCTGCTGCAAGGCCTCAAGCAAGCCGAAGTCCTGCGCGAAGTCGTCGACCTGTATGGCGTAATCGGCGTACTCCACGTAGCGGCTTAACACGTTGTCTTCGTCGTCGCTGATCAACTCCAGCGCCCGCGCCTTGATGCGCCAGCCGGCAAACGCCGTGGCGGAAATCGGCATCGGTTCGATCACGCCTTGCTTGACGGCGGACTTGAGCCGCAACTCGATCCGTTCAACCTGCGGCAACAGGCAAAAGCCCAATTCGCCGTAAGCCAGCTTGTCGATTTCTGCGCGTGGCAGGTAGGCATCAGCCAGCAAGCGCTCGCGGGTTTCGCCCGGCGTTTGCACCACCTCGGCGACTTCAGCCAACAAGCGGTCCGAGGGTTTGCGCAGGGCAATACCGAACGGAAAGCTCAAACCGCGCACCACCACCGCTGCGGCTTTTGAAGGGTAATTGTCGAGCACTTCGGCCAAGGCCTCGTGGGCACGCAACAACGCGTCCTGCGCCGACCAGCGCACCAACGGCAGGTCTGCCTGCGGTCGGCCGTCGTCCTCAAAGCGTTTAAGCACGCAGGACACGATGTACAACTGCGACAGCATATCGCCCAGGCGCCCGGTGATGCTTTCCTTGCGCTTGAGCGCCCCGCCAAGCACGCCCATGGACACATCCGAGAGCAGCGCCAGCACCACCGACAGCCGATTGGCCTGGCGATAGTAAGCCGCCAGCGCCGGGTCGGTGTTGGCCGGTGCGCGCAGCAGGCGCCCGCCGGTCAGCGCATGCACCGCTGCGCGCACGCTGTTGGCGATGACAAAACTGATGTGGCCAAACAGTGCGCTGTCGAAGGCTTCGAGGGCCTTGCGCCGATCCGGGTTGCGCGCGGCTTCCATCTCGCGGAACACGTAGGGATGGCAGCGAATCAGCCCTTGGCCAAAGATGATCAGGCAGCGGGTCATGATGTTCGCGCCCTCCACCGTGATCGCAATCGGGCTTTGCTGGTAGGCGCGGGCGAGGAAGTTATTCGGGCCCATGCAGATGCCTTTGCCCGCGACGATGTCCATGCCGTCGTTGACGATGATCCGCGCGCGCTCGGTGACGTGGTACTTGGCGATGGCCGAGATCACCGAAGGTTTTTCACCGGCATCCAAACACGCCACCGAGACTTTGCGCACCGCATCGCACGCATACAAATGCCCGGCCATGCGCGCCAACGGCGCCTGCACGCCTTCAAATTTGCCGATGGGCAGGCCGAACTGTTTACGCATCGCCGCATAGGCGGTGGTGCCGCGCACGGCGATTTTGCCCAGGCCGACGTTGGCCGATGGCAACGAAATCGCACGCCCGGCCGCCAGGCATTCCATCAACATGCGCCAGCCATTGCCGATTTGTTCGCGGCCGCCGATCACCCATTCCAACGGGATAAACACGTCTTTGCCGGTGGTCGGGCCGTTCTGAAACACCGCGTTCAGCGGCCAGTGGCGACGGCCCGTGTTGACACCGGGATGCGCCGTCGGGATCAACGCGCAGGTGATGCCCAGCGATCCGGGCTGGCCGAGCAAACCGTGCGGGTCTTCGGCGCGAAACGCCAGGCCGAGCACCGTGGCAATTGGGCCAAGGGTGATGTAGCGCTTGTCCCACGTCAGCTTGAAACCCAGCACCGGCTCGCCTTCATGCACGCCGTTGCAGACGATACCGACGTCTGGAATCGCACCGGCATCAGAGCCGGCATACGGGCTGGTCAGCGCAAAGCACGGGATGTCTTCACCGCGCGCCAGTCGCGGCAGGTAGTAGTTGCGCTGGGCATCGGTGCCGTAATGCAGCAGCAGTTCGGCCGGGCCTAAAGAGTTGGGCACCATCACCGAAATCGCCGCCGCCGAGCAGCGTGTCGACAGCTTCATCACCACTTGCGAATGCGCGTAGTGGGAGAAACCCTTGCCGCCGTATTGCTTGGGAATAATCATGCCGAGAAAGCCTGCGTCCTTGGTGTACTGCCAGGCTTGCGGGGCCATGTCTTGCCAGACTTGGGTGGTTTCCCAATCATTGGAAAGGTCGCAGAGTGTTTCGACCTCGTGGTCGAGAAAGCCTTGCTCTTCGGCGCTGAGGCTGGCGGGCGCGGCGTGCAGCAGGCGCTGCCAGTTCGGTGCGCCGCTGAACAATTCGGCGTCCCACCACACGGTGCCGGACTCGATGGCGGCGCGCTCGGTGTCGGACATCGTCGGCATCACCGTGCGAAACAGGCCCAACGCCTTGCGGCTCAACAGCACGCGGCGCAGCGGCTTGATCGCCAACAACAACGCAGGCAGCAGCACCACCAACGCCGCGACGCCAATACCCAGCGCGGCGACCACGTTGAAGGCGTAGCCTGCCGCCAGCCAAATCAGCGCGGCGCACAACCAAAGGCCTGCGGCAGCTTGTCGATACGCCAGCGCAATCGCGGCTGCGCAACCCGCCAATAAACAGATAACCATGGCACACCTCAACGTTAGCCCAACGATGAATCAAGCGGCGCTCAGCGCCGCCACCGCCTCAGAATGCGTAGGTGGCCGACACGCTGACCACGTCGCCGGACGACTCCGCTTTACCGTCCAGTTGGCCGGCGCCGAGGCGGTCGACGTTCTGGGTCTTGAGGTTGACCTTCTCGACAAATTGGTGCGAATACGCCGCATCCACCGACAGCCCCGGCACCGCCTTGATGGCGTAACCGGCACCAAACGCGAGGAAGTAACGGTCGCCATCGGGGATTCGTGGGTCACGCGTCGAGTTGCGTGTGGGCGTCTGGTCATGCGCAACACCGGCGCGCAATGTCAGCGCGTCGGTGGCTTTATAGTCGCCGCCGATGGAGGTCATCCACGCGTTTTTGTAGTTGTAGGGAATCGCCACAATCGTCTCGCCTTGCGATTTGAGCGTCAGGTCCTGGAACGACGACCATTCGGTCCAGGTGGCGCTGACGCCCAGCGTCCAACGGTCGTTGAACTGGTGCACCCAATCCAGCGATGCGGTGGCCGGAATATCCAGTTGGGTACTCGCGTGCGCGCCGTCCGGGAACAACTTCAGGCCGGGGTACGCCAACTCCACCAGGGTTTCGCCATTCGGCCCGATGGGCGCGGTGGTGGCATTCCTGCCGATTGCGTCGGTTCTTATATTGTATTTGCCGGTCAGCTTGTTTTTGATTTTGGCGTGATAGTTCACGCCCAACGTGTCTTTTTCGGTGGGTTTCCAAACCACCCCGCCGAACCAGCCCACAGAAATATTATCGACTTTCACGCGGATCAACGACTCACCCACGCCGGAAGGAAACGCCGAACCGCCCAAGCCTGGCGACACCGCAGCGGCGGCTAACAGGTCAACGTTCTGGCTGACGAAGCCCTGGCTACGCTGAACAATGGCACCACCACCGATAGAAAACTGGTCATTGACCTTGAACGACAGCGAGCCGGTGAGGCCAACCGTCTCGATTTTGGTATCGACGGCAAAGTCACGAAATTTGGAGTTTTCATTCCAGGTTGTGCGCATGCCTTGCGGCACCACCTGGCTGAGGCCGAAGGCAAAACGTTCACCCATGGGGATGACCAGAAAACCGGTCGGCAGCCACGCAGTAAACCCGCCTTGCCCGCCGTTGTTGTTGTTCAACACCGGGTCGCCGGTATTGCCAAGCTCATCCAGCACCGGCGTATGGGTCACCGGGTTGCCGGCATAGTCAAAGGCCTGGCCGCTGTATTTGACCTTGACGCGTGCATAGTCGACCGTTTGCTGCGCAATGCTGGAATCGATAAACGCCATCGCCGCCGGGTTGTTGTACGCAGCACTCGGATCGTTCTTGAACAGCGAGCCGCCACCAAACGCACGGCCCCAGCCCGGCGCGCCGTAGGTGGGCGTGGAGAACCCGCCCGCCTGCACCGGCACGCTGGCGATCAAGCCGCCCAACAGGGCCAGTCCGAGTAACGTGTGCGCGTGTTGTTTGTTGTTATTCATGCGGTACTCCTTATTATTATTCGCCTGCAAGCCCTGCCGATGCCCCACGTGAGGCACCGGACTTTGAACGGGTGATCAGCCCTTCACGGCGTTACGCGCTTACGGGTTAACCGTCAGCGTTGGGGCCACCACACTCAGCGACACCACGCTGCAGTTGCCGCTCAGCGACTGATTGGCTGCCGACAGGGTTTTGGTGCCTGGCGCCCACGCCACTGCAATGGTGGTAGGGCCGCAGTTGGTGGCAGGAACCGAAGTGATCTTGTAGCCGACGTTGGTCACGGTGCCGGTGGTGCCGGTGGCCGCCGTCAACACCCAAGGCAGGTTGGTCAGCGTCGGCAACGCGCACAGCCCGCCGCCGGTCAGCGCTGCGCCGCTGATGGACGCGACACCACCGCTGACGGTGCCGGTAAACGTGATGCCGCAGGTCACGGCTGCGCCGAACGACGAAGGCGACTTGACCACGAGGGTGCCCGGGCTGGTCGAGAACGGCCCTTCCGGGGACACCGACGCCGCACTGGCCAAGGAAGCCGCGCCAACGCACAGAGCAAAGGAGGTGGCACAAACGAGGGTTTTCAAGCTTTTCATTGTTTTTTCCTCACAGGTTATGGCGAGTCATTTCGCCAGGGGTAATGGCCATGAACGAGAGGTCACGGTGAATCTGCAGAACATCCCTTTCCAGCCAAACTTCAATTCAATTACCGCTACAACACTCTTCGGATGCGTTTAATCGAGGACTTTAAAGTTCGCCGGCATCTTGATCGAGACGGACTTGATCATGCAGTCTTTGCCAATCGGTACATTCGTCGCCTGTAACGTTGCGCGGGTGTTATCCCACGTACCCTCGGCCGTCGACGGGCCGCACTTTCCGCCCAAACCAAACGCATGAACCTCCACGCTGATGTTCGACATGGCGCCGCTGTGCTTATCCTTGGCGACTAACACCCACGGCAAGTTGATCGCTTCGACACGGCTGCACTTGAGGCCGCCGTCGAACTCAACATGCTCGACATTCACCGATGCGCCGTCGGCCGCCACCTTGCCGGCCAGCTTGATGGTGCAGTCGGCGCTGATCAGCGCGCCCTTGGAAAAGCTGATCGGCCCTTGCGCGGTAAAGGCGCTGCCGGCGGGCTCGATACGCGCGGCGTGGGCCGAGTGGTAAACCATCAGGCTGAAGGCGGCCAACACGATGTGCGCGGTAAACATGGCAGGGCTTTGCATAATAGCGATGTCCTTCCCTGGAACTTGTTGTTGTCGGGGCAACGTTTAAAACGGTTGGGCACGGTTGCTGTACTTCTTCAGGTACTTCACGCGTTGTGACGGCTGGATATGCGCCAACGTTATATCGCCGCCGTAATGATTAACCACGCGGTGGTCCATGCGCCGGCGCCACAAGTAAGGCACATAGGCCCACACAATCATGCTTGCGTAACCAAACGGAAGTTGCGGCGACTCATCAAAGTGGCGTAACGACTGATAACTGCGCGTGGGGTTGGCGTGGTGGTCGGAATGCCGCTGCAGTTGGAACAGGAAGATATTGGTGACAATGCGGTTACTGTTCCACGAGTGCAGAGGCGAGCAACGTTCATAACGACCGTTGGGCAACGTCTGCCGTTTAAGGCCGTAGTGTTCGACGTAATTCACCACTTCCAGCAGTGACACACCGTAAAGCGCCTGGATAATCAAGAACGGAATCACTGCCGTGCCCAGCCAGGCAATCATCGCGCCCCACAACACCACGCTGTACAGCCACGCGCTGAGCACCGCGTTGTTCCAATGCAATGCCGGCAGGCCGAGTTTGCGCAGGCGTTCGCGCTCAAGGTTGCACGCCGACACCGCACTGAACCACACCGAGCGCGGCAGGAACGCCCAAAAACTTTCGCCCAAACGCGAGCTGGCCGGGTCTTCCGGGGTGGCGACGCGCACGTGGTGGCCACGGTTGTGTTCGGTGTAGAAGTGCCCGTAAAACGTCGGCGCCAGGGTGACCTTGGCCAGCAATACTTCCAACGGTTTGGGTTTGTGCCCCAGCTCGTGCGCGGTGTTGATGGCTATGCCCGTGGCAGCCCCGGTGGACATCGCCATGCCGAGGTAAGTGAAGCCGCTGATTGCGCCGTGCACCTGTGTGCGTGCGGTAACCGCCGCAGCGGTTTGCGCCAGCCAATTCGACGGTTCAAGCGTTGCGCTGGCGCGCAGCAGGCCACCGTTGATGATCCAGTCGATACCGCCAGCGGCCAGCCAGCCGGTAATCACCACGGACAGGATCACCAACAGCACGCCGGTGTAGACGATACAGCGGTAGTAGCGTTGTGATTCGAGCTGGCTGACGGCGGACTCGGGCGGGTTGCTGCGGTCTTCACCGAGCAGGCCGTCGATCAGCGGGATCACGCCGAAGATCACCAGCACGCCGACCCACCACAATGGCTGGAGGCCGGTGCTGATGGCCAGCGCGCCAGACAACAAGGGCGTCGCCAGCGGCAGGATACCCAGCCACCACAGGTGGCGCTTGCCGTCGGTCCAGCGGTGCGCGGTAGCGAGCGTCTGATTCATGCCAGCCTCCGCACGCAGCGGGTCGGCAGGCCAACACAATGACGGGCATTCGAGCAGGCGATAAAAGGCGTTTTTTTCATTATTTTATTCGCTCTTCGGCATTTCAAAAACTGTTTCAAATTTTATATTGAAATATTTTTTTAAATAAATAGCGCGGAATCGTTAGGTCGTCAACTATTTTTCCGAGGCTTTTTAACCTGACTCGGCAGTCTTTTTTTCGACCGTTTGATCAGGTGGCTGAAGCACCGGCCGCACGCGCCTGGCAACCTGTTCCACGAGTGCCGCCACGCGTTCTGTGGCAGTGATCGGCAGCATATGGCCACGCCCTTCGACCACCTGCAGCTTGACGCCCGGCACCTTGCTCGCCAGCGCCTGGCCGTGCTTTTGGAAGTCGAGCACTTTGTC
This sequence comes from Pseudomonas sp. ICMP 460, assembly GCF_002723595.1. NCBI lineage: Bacteria > Pseudomonadati > Pseudomonadota > Gammaproteobacteria > Pseudomonadales > Pseudomonadaceae > Pseudomonas > Pseudomonas sp. ICMP 460. The sequence goes on along the minus strand of NZ_LKBR01000021.1, from coordinate 37,332 downwards.
GCGCGCGCCATAAATCAAACCAATCGGCAGGGTCAGTTGCGGGTAGCGCTCGACCATCTGCGGCAGGTGAGCGTTGACCTGGTTGATCTCGGTTGAGGCTGCATAGAAGGTGTTGGGGCGCATGCCGAGCAAGCCGCCGCCGCGTGTGGCGAAGTCTGCCGGCGCGGCATCGGGCGCGAACACAGCCTTGACCACCGACGCTTGGGTCAGCAGGCCAATGGGCAGCGCCAGCGTGTGTGCCAGCCAGCGCCGCAACCACGCCGGGCGCACCGCCAAGCCCAGAAACACCAGCGGCAACCGGCGTTGAGGGTGGGTCAGCGGCGCCACCAGCACCAACCCGCCCACGGCATGCGGATGGTCAAGCGCCAGTGCCAGGGCCAGCGCACCGCCGAGGGAGTGGCCCAGCACCAACGGTTTATCCAGGCCCAGCGCGTTGATAAACGCGGCAATTTGCCGGGCCTGAGCCGGCAGGTCGGCGGCCGTGCCCGCGTGCCGGGTGGAATAGCCCGAACCCGGACGGTCAAGCGTGATCACCCGAAAACGCTTACGCAACTGGCCGGACAAGGCATAGGTCAGGTTGCGACTGTTGCCCATCAGCCCGTGAATCATCACCAGTGGCGGCCCACTGCCCTCCTCGCAGTAATGCAAGCGCTCGCCGCCCACCACCACGAAGCGCCCGTTGATCGGCACCGCCGCTTCAATACGCCGTGTGATCCGGGCGCTGAAGGCCCACAACAGCGCACTTGCGGCGGCCAGCCCGCCCACTGCAGCTCCCGCAGCACTTAACCATTCGACAGCCATCGCTTGGCCCTCTGTTTCCCGGCGCCGTTGCGCTGGCCGGACAGGCTCATAGCGTAGGTGAAATTTTTATATTTAAAATATTTTTTCAAATATTTATTTCATTTTTTGCTGACAATGGTGTTTTATCTAAAGGCAACTGACAAACAGCGAGCACATGCGATGTCCACGAGGCGCTTACTCACGAGGCTCTGCCGATGAATGCCCACCGCGATGCAATCGACATCGCCATCATCGGGTCCGGTTTTGCCGGCCTGTGCATGGCGATCAAACTCAAAGAGGCCGGCTTCACCGACTTCTTTGTCGCCGAACAGGCCGACAGCCTTGGCGGCACGTGGCGCGACAACCATTACCCCGGTTGCGCCTGCGATGTGCAGTCGCACGTGTATTCGTTTTCCTTTGCGCCGAACCCCGACTGGACGCGGCAGTTCGCGCCGCAAGCAGAGATCCGCGCCTACCTTGAGCAATGCGCGCAGCGTTTTGCGCTGGCGCCCTACTTGCGTTTCGGCATGGCCCTGCAACGGGCGGTGTTTGATGAGCGCGAGCAACGCTGGCACCTGAGCTTCAGCGATGGCCGCCAGGTCAGCGCGCGCGTGCTGGTGTCGGGCATGGGCGGCTTGTCGCGCCCGGCGCTGCCGGATATTCCGGGGCTTGCGAGCTTCAAGGGCAAGCGCTTCCATTCCCAGCAGTGGGACCACGCCTATTCGTTGAAGGGCAAACGCGTGGCGGTGATCGGCACCGGCGCCAGTGCGATTCAGTTCGTGCCGCAAATCGCCGCGCAGGTCGCGCATCTGGACGTGTTCCAGCGCACACCGCCGTGGATCATGCCCAAGCCGGACCGGCCGATTTCGCGCGTTGAGCGCTGGGCCTTCAAGCACTTGCCCTTTACGCAACGCCTGGTGCGCGGGGCTTTTTACTGGGCGCTGGAAGGCCGCGTGGTCGGCTTTTCGCTGCACCCGAAACTGATGAAAATGGCGCAGAAAATCGCCCTGCGCCACCTGCACAAGCAAGTGGTGCGCCCTTCCCTGCGCAAAACCCTGACGCCGGACTACACCCTCGGCTGCAAGCGCGTGCTGATCTCCAATGATTACTACCCGGCACTCTCGCGCAGCAACGTCGAGGTAGTGACCGACAGCGTGCTGCGCATCGAAGCCGACGCGGTGATCACCGCCGACGGTATCAAGCACCCGGCCGACTGCCTGATCTTCGGCACCGGCTTTCAGGCTTCCGACCCGTTGCCAAGCGGTTGCATCATCGGCCGCGACGGTATCGACCTGATGCACACCTGGCAACACGGCGCCTACGCCTACAAGGGCACCACCGTGCCGGGCTACCCCAACCTGTTCCTGATTGTCGGGCCGAACACCGGCCTGGGGCACAACTCGATGGTGCTGATGATCGAGGCGCAAGTCAGCTACATTCTTGATGCGCTGCGGCGCATGCAGCAGCAGCGCATCGCCACGCTGGAGGTTAAACCTTCGGTGACGCAGGCCTACAACCAGCACTTGCAAAGCAAACTCAAGCGCAGCATCTGGAACACCGGCGGCTGCCAGAGCTGGTACCTCGACCCGCGCACCGGCAAAAACACCACGCTGTGGCCCGGCTCGACCTGGCGCTTCAAGCAGCTGACCCGGCACTGCGCACTCAAAGACTATGTCGCCCGCCCGCTGCCCGTCACCGCGCCGCCGCGCCCAGACGCGAGGCCGCAGGCCAGCACAGAGGGGAGCCTGTCATGAAGTCATTTAACGGCCGCGTGGCAGCCATCACCGGTGCGGCGTCCGGCATGGGCCGCGCGCTGGCCTTGGCGCTGGCGCGCGAGGGTTGCCACCTGGCCCTGGCAGACAACAACCGCCAGGGGCTCGAACAGACCGTGGCGCTGATCAAGACCGCTACGCTGTCGCCGCTGACCATCACCACGCAGGTGCTGGATGTGTCCGAGCGCCAGGCCATGCAGGATTGGGCCGCACGCTGCGTGGCTGAGCACGGCCAGGTCAACCTGATTTTCAACAATGCCGGGGTGGCGCTGTCGAGCACCGTCGAAGGCGTGGACTACGCCGACCTGGAATGGATAATCGGTATCAATTTCTGGGGCGTGGTGCATGGCACCAAGGCGTTCCTGCCGCACTTGAAAGCCAGCGGCGACGGGCATGTGGTCAACACGTCCAGCGTGTTCGGGCTGTTTGCCCAGCCCGGCATGAGTGGCTACAACGCCAGCAAATTTGCCGTGCGCGGGTTCACCGAATCGTTGCGCCAGGAACTCGACCTGCAACGCTGCGGCGTCTCCGCCACCTGCGTGCACCCCGGCGGCATCCGCACCGACATCTGCCGCAGCAGCCGTATCGACGCGAACATGACCGGCTTTTTGATCCACAGCGAGCAACAGGCCCGCGCCGATTTTGAAAAGCTGTTTATTACCGACGCCGACCACGCCGCCAAGGTGATTCTGCAAGGTGTGCGCAACAACAAACGCCGCGTGCTGATTGGCCGCGACGCGTATTGCCTTGACCTGCTCGCGCGCTGTTTACCCGCCGCCTACCAGGCGCTGGTGGTGTTCACCAGCAAACGCATGGCCGCCAAGCCGCCCAAGCCTGCGTTTGAAACCCATGACAAACCTCATCACTGAACAGGAGCACTAACGATGCTGCCCATCCGTCGCGATGTACGTTTTGCCTTGCCCGCCGAACGCGTCAAAAACTGGCATGAACAAGGGCCATTCATCACGCATTTCTTCAATGCGTTGTCATTGCTGTTTCCCCAGGGCGAGCTGTTTTTCATGGACAGCGTGCGCCACTACCGCCAGCGCATCGACGACCCCGAGTTAAAAAAGCAGATTCAGGGTTTTATCGGTCAAGAAGCCATGCACAGCCGCGAACACGTGGCCTACAACGAGCTGATGCAAGCCGCCGGTCTGCCGGCGCACACGCTGGACCGGCGCCTGAAAACCATCCTCGACCTGCAAAAAAAACACCTGCCGCCCGCCTTCAATCTGGCGGTGACCATCGCCCTTGAGCATTACACCGCAATGCTCGCGGAAATCCTGCTCAGCGACCCCTCGCGTTTTGGCGAGTCGCTCAAGGGTTACCGGCAAATGTGGTACTGGCACGCCCTCGAAGAAACCGAACACAAAGCCGTGGCGTTCGATGTGTGGAACAGCGTAATCAAGCCCGGCCCCGCGCGCTATTTATTGCGCAGCGGGACGATGTTGATCACCACGCTGTTGTTCTGGCTGGTGGTGTTTGATTTTCACCTGCGCCTGTTGATCGCCGACCGCAAGGCCGGTGGGCACGTAAAGGGCTTCTGGCGCATGCTGAAGTTTTTGTACGGGCCCAAGGGTGTGTTCCCGCGCATGCTGCGGCCGTGGCTGCACTACTTCAAACCCGGCTTTCACCCATGGGACCACGACAACCGCGCGCGGCTGGCGGACATTGACAGGCTGGTCGAAGAAATCGAACAGACCCAGCGCGACTACGCCTCGCAGCCCGCTTAAACCTGCGCCGCCGCACGCTCGCGTACAAAGCCCGGCAACTGCTCGCCGGGCAAGGCTTTGCTGAAATACCAGCCCTGAATAAACAACTCAGTGCTGGTGGTCAAAAACGCCAACTGCTCGGCGGTCTCAACGCCTTCGACCACCACGCTGAGGTTCAGCGCCTCACACAGACGCAGCATGCCGGTGAGCACCTGAGCGCCCTTGGGGTCGCGCTGGGCCACCACAAAACTGCGGTCGATCTTGATGAAGTCAACCGGAAATTGGTGCAAATAACTCAACGCGGAAAACCCGGTGCCGAAGTCATCGATATACACCTTGGCGCCAATCGCCTGGAGTTTGTCGATGGTCTGGCGGGTAGCCTGGATGTCGCTGACCAACGCGGCCTCGGTAATTTCCACCGACACCTGCCCATGCGCCTGGGCGAGTATTTCCACGAGGCGGTCGCCGTACACCGTGTCCCTCAGGGTGGCGCTGGAGATATTAATCGTCATCGGCAAGGCAAAGCCGTCCTTTTGCCACTTCACGTACTGGCGCACCGCTTGCGAGGCCACCCACACGTCGACGTCCGGCATCAGCCGCGCCTGCTCCAGCCATTTAAGGAACTCCCACGGCGAATGCACCGTGCCTTGGTTGTCGCGGGCGCGCATCAGCGCTTCGCAGCCGGTACACAACCCCGTGCGGGTCGACACCTGGGGCTGGAATTCGAGGTAGAACTCGTAATCGCTGATCTGCTGGATGCGGCTCAGCTCGTTGGCCTCGCGTGCGCGCGTCTGGTGCGAGGCCAACACCGGGTCCAGCTCAAGCAACCGGCCTTTCTCTTCAAGGCCGCGAAAGGTCATGTCAAACGACTTGAGGTACACCGTGCCGCCTTCACTGGCCTGGCGGTGCAGCGCACGTACATACGGCGCGTACACCAGAGTGCCGATGCCCAGCAGCGCCACTTGCAGCAGCACGGCCGCCACGTCCCCGTGAGTGCTGAGGTAGGCGTTCAGCAGCACCGGCGCATTAAACGGTACGCTGGCCACCGCGGGTGAGACCCAACCGAGGTGCACGACGGTCAATGCCAGCACCGCGTTTAATGCCGGCACCAGCAAAAACGGAATAAACAAACGCGGGTTGAGAATAATCGGCAAGCCGAACAGCAGCACTTCGCTGACGTTGAATAACGACAGCGGCAAACTCGCCATTGCCAGCAAGCGTGTGGACCGGCTCCTGGAAAACAGCAAGATCGCCAACAGCAGGCACAACGCACCGCCGGAACCACCGATAAACGCGAAACAGCCCAGCAAGCCACTGTTGAGCGCGTACTTGACGGGTTCACTCGCGGCCAGCGCGACGCCATTCAGCACCACGGCCTGGTCCAGCACGTCAAACAACGGTTGCAAGGCGTACAGACCGTGAATGCCGAAAAACCACAGCAGCGAATTCATCAAGGTTACGAACAAGCCGCTGCCGTACGGCGACTGCAGCACATCGAGTACCTGTGGCCCTTGCAGTTGCGCCACATAAGGAATCTGCAACAGCGACAACAGCAGCGCGACCAGCACCAACGCCGTTATCACCCCCGGCAGGACCATATTGATCGTGCCACGCAGGTTGTGGCCTACCAGGTCTTCGTTGACCAGGCGGGTCCAGCGAAAGCGGTGCAGCCAGGCAATCGCCGGCACATTCAGCAGTGGCGAAGCGATAGCAATAAACAGCACAAACGTGGCGGCGGCCCTGGGGTAGTCACGCAGCACAAACGTGGCGATCGCCACATGCGCCAGGCACAAAAAGGCCACCGGTAATTGTGGCAGGCGGTACTGGATAGCCAGCATGTAACCAATGGAAGCCGCCACCAACAACGGGATCACTGAGCTGATTTGGTTATGCAGCCCGGAAAAAAAAGCCACCACGTGCGCATCCAGGCCGAGCACCCTGGCGCACTCAGCCAGAATCAAAAAGCCGGTCGACACCAGCAGGCAGGGCAAAATCCATAACAAGCCTTCACGGATAGCCCGCAACGATTCAGTGCTGGCCAAGGCCGCCAGGCGCTGAGTGAGGAAAAGTTTGAACAGCGTTTGCGCCATGACCCGTCCCTCTACCCGTTGCTCCCTGCCCGCAGCAGGCAGCCTCCATCTTCAGCCAAGCTACACGCCCTGATAGCCCCAGCGAAAGGCTTTTACTCGGCACCTTGGAGTATTTTGAAAGAGCACGCCGACCTTTAAGCTGATTACACAAAAAAAAAGCGAACTTTCTGACATCTTTCATCTACTAAGCCAAATCGATTGGTTACCATTGACCGTCTTCGCGGGTGTGACACGCCATGGCGGCTCGGACTCGCGACCGAAATGGAGATTGCCTGAAATGGAATCAGGCACAAAGGAGACAGGCTCATCAAAAAGCACAAGCGAAGCACCCAGATGCACTCCTTGGTTCTGACCGCCTTGCAGCTGCTGGGCTGCATGGCGTTGTTATTTGTGGTCAAGGCGGTTATCGAGCTGTTTATCGGCCCGATTGCCGAGACATGGATCGACCTGGCGCTGATACTCACCGCGTACCTGATGTTCTTCGCGTTGACGCCCCTGCAGCACTGGATGCAGCGCCGCTCGCAAAAGCGCGCGCGTCGCCGTGCGGTTCGCCGCGAGTCGACCAGCGACCGGCATTCGTCCAACTAAACCGAGCGCCCGGTGCCTCACCCCGCCACGCTCAGCGCCCAGCGCCCAGCGCTGCCTTACCTGAACAGGAACACGCACGTGTCGCAACCCGGTGATAATCACCAGCGCGCCTTGGACCGTTTTTTGAACGAGCACCCGGACGTCGCCACGCAACTCGACACCCTCAACCCGTTGGCCGCGCAGGCCAAGGGCGAAACCCTCGCGCAGTACCGTGCTGAACGCCTGCATGAAGCCTTCGAGGCCGAAGCGGAACAGCAAGGCCTGTTCGCGTGGGAACTGACCCTGAAACTGACCGCGCACTCTGCTGAGGAGTTTGAAGCCCAGCGCCTGGAAGTGCACAAAGAAGTCGCGCAGATGGCCGGGTTGAGCTGGGACGAATATTGCAAGCTGCATGATGTGCCCGGCTGAGCCGCGCTTACCCGAACCAGCACCGTGCGTAACGCCGGCCAACAGTGCGTCGGCAACGGCCGAGAGCGCGCGGGCTCATAGTTGCTCCGGCAAGCGGAACGTGCGCCAGGTGTCCAACTGGAACGGGCTGGGCATACGTTGGCTGACCAGCAGATAATTCGCCCGCAAACCGCCAAGGTCGGACTTGAGTATCTGCGCATCGCGGCCGCTGGCCGGCTCGTTTTGCATCAAGTCAAAGAAGCGAAACAGCGACCACGCGCCGCTATTTTTCTCGATGCCCAGCGCCCGTGCAGCGCCGCGTTCCAATACCAGGCTGCTGCGACCATTTTCCACCGTGCTCGGCCATTCGAACGCCACTGGCACCATCGGCCCATGTCGGTATTCCAGCTGTTGACCGCCAAAGCTCAACACCGCCCGGCTCACTGCTTGGTCAAGGCTGTAGGGTGCCAGCGTAAATCGAACCGTCATCTCGCCCTCGCCTTCGCTGAAAAACCCCCGGCGAATGGTCTGCGCCTTGGACAACTGGTCCAGCAGTGATCGCGAGATCGGCAGGCTGCGGCCATCCAGGTTACGTAACCGGTAACGCCCGTCGTCGACGCTGACAAACGGCCGCAGGTACGTTTCATGGAAGCGCGCCAGCACGCCTTGCGGTTTGAAAAAATCCTCGAAATCGCTCAAGGCCACATCGCTGCTCGCGTGGGCGTTGAACGGGTAGCGTTGGCGGATCGCCCTGGCATACAGGCTGTGCACCTCACTTTGGTAGCGTTGGTTGACATGCACATACGCTTCGTCGAACAGGTGGCGCCAATTATCGTCGGCCAGGCCTTCGATCCAGCCCTTGAGCGGCAACGGCAAGCGCGCGGCGCTGTCGCGCAACTGGCCAAACGTATGGGGTTGCCCTTCCATGCGGCGCTTGACCATCTGAAAAGCCGCCTGCGCAGGTGAACCCTCGCGGTTCAGCGCGGCCAGTTGCAGGTGCAATGCATCCAGCTGACGTAACGCCTGAGTCAACGCTGCCCCCGGGTTTTGCTGCTCATCGAGCAGTTGATGCAAGGGCTCGAAACGGCGCTGCAACGCACGTCGCGCGGCATCATCGCCCGCTTCACGGGGCTGCCCTTCCAGGCGTTCAGTCACCGGCACCAAGCGCGTGTTTTCACTCACCTGTTGCAACAGCAGCACCAAGGGCGACTGCGCCGAGGTGAGGCTCGCCAGCTGTTCGGTGCCCTGCCTGAGGCCATCGGTATCGTGCAGCTTGATGCGGCTCAGCGCACGGCTCCAGGCATCGGCGTACTCGCTGAAATAGCGCTGCTCGACTTCGACCATCAACCGGCGCAGCTCCAGCGCATTGAGGTCGGTGGCCTGCCCCAGTACCCAGTTATCCTGGACAATCGCGTTAAGCAAACGCGGGCCTTGCTTGTCGAAATACTGCACATAGCGCTTGCTGTAAAAACCCGCAATGGGCTCCTCGAGCGTCGTCAACACAGTGCCGTCCGCGAGACGGTTGGGTTGCAGGTTGCGCGACTGCTCGCGCAACACGCGATACACCACGTCGGCCAGCGACTCGCCGCGTAACACTTGGCGCGCCTGGGCGACCAGCGCATCATCCAGCGTTGCCACAAACGGTTGCTCAAGCAGCCGCCCGAAATGTTCATTGAGGCGACGCTGCACTGCGCTCTCGCCGGCAAAACGCTCAGACCAGTGGCTCGCCACACGCCCCGCCAGCCACGTGGTATCACGCCGCTCGCGCAGGTTGAGCATCAGGTAGGCACGCAGGCTGTCCAACAACCGCTCGCGATCGCCCAGGCTTGCGCGCACCTGCACTTCCAGGAGCGCGGCGACGTGCGCCCCCATCTGCTGCAGGCTTTGCTCATACGCGCTGGCTAACAGCGGGCGCGTCACCTCGCCCTGGAATAACCCGGCGCGCTCAATCAGCGGCACCTCTGCCACCGCCGCAAATACACGCGTCGCCGCCAGCCGCGCGTCGAGTATCGGCAATAAGTTCAACATCTCGTCCGCCCCCGGCTGCGCAGGCATACCGGTTTTACCTAACTGTGCCAGTTGCTCCAGGCGCTGATGATTGTACCAATAGCTGTGCTTCCAGAGCAGGCCTGCCGCCCCGATGAGCAAGCCTACGGCGAGTGCCAACCCGGCTTGGCGCCAACCGATGCGCCGATACTCCCGCGCGTTCAGCCCGGCCAGGTCGGCTTCGGCGAAGATCACCTGGTTCAACAGGCCTTGGGCAAAGCGTGAACGCCGCTCGCTCGCACTGGTGAGGTAAAAACCTCGCAAACCATTGATGCGTTGATTGCGCTGCGCGGAGAACGCCACCTCGACAAACCCATAAAAGCGTTCGCTGAGGCGTGCAACCTGCTGCGGAAAATCGAGCATGCGCCCGCGCCGCTCGACATTGCGTTCCTGGTGCAAGCGCTGGATCAGTTCGCCACTCAGACGCTGCAACAACGCCTCGAACGCTTGGCGCACCTGCGCCCTTTGCACCGCCGCTGTGCTGATGGCGATACGTTCACCCAGCACCTCGTCCTGGCCAGCGCCTAGAGGTGTTTCGAAGAACTCGGTAAAGCCCGGAAGGCGGTCGGCCTGGGTCAGCACCAAATACACCGGCACATCCGCATGCAGCGTCTGCTGCAGTTCTTGCAAGCGGGTGTGAATGTGCCGTGCATGCAGTTGCAGGTCATGCTCATTGCCCGCGAGCAACGTCTGCACCGACAACGCCACCACCACGCCATTCAGCGGACGTGCGCGGCGCCTGGATTTAAGCAGGCCTAACAAGGTCGACCAGCCCGCCGCATCGACCGCGCTGTCGGGTTGGCTCACATAACGCCCCGCGCTCTCAACCACAACGCCTTGATCGGCAAAATACCAGTCACAGTCAGCGGCACTGCCTGCGGTGGGCGCTGCGATTGGGTCCAGCGGCAATTGCAACCCGCTCGCCGCCAACAAACGGGTCTTGCCGCTGCCCTGTTTGCCGATCAGCAAGTACCAGGGCAAGTCATTGCGCCAGCGCGCGCTGCGCCCAGGGTACAGGCGCGCGCTTTTCAGGCTGTGCAGCGCGTCCTTGAAGCGGCCACGCACGTGCTTGCGCTCAGCCTCTATCAGCCCCTGATGCGGATGACGTGTGCGCTGTTCGGTAGTTGCGGGGCGCACGGTATGGCGGGCACTCACCCTCACCATCGCCAGCCCCCACAGCAGAAACAGTGCGCTGATGCTTAACAGGCGAGCTGTGGAACTTTGCCAGAAGCGCTGGTCGTCAACCGCCAGCAGCGGCCCGAAAAACCAGACCAGCGCCGCGCTCGACAGCACCAGTAGCAAGCTCCATACCCAAACTATGCGCAGCCGGGCGCACGCGCCCTTGAAGAATGCGTTCATTCAATGTTCCCAGCGTTACAAAGGCGTCGGAGTCAGTTCCGGCGCCGAAGATTGAAAGGTCTGCAGCGCACTGTCGCGCTCTTGCCCCACTACCCAGGCAACGCCCGAATACATGGCCAGCAAAGCGACCACAGCGAACGCCATAAACCCGTGGGCCGAGATAATCGGCAGCCGCCAGCGCCGTGTTTGCCTCGACGTGGCTGGCAGCGCCGACACCGCGAGTGGGTCGCCGCGCACCTGCCTTATCTGCCGATACAGCGCATCGCGCACCGCTTCAAGTTGCGCCGCGCCGCGCTCGGCGACGCGGTATTTGCCTTCAAACCCCATCGACAGGCACAGGTAAATCAATTCCAGGATTGCCACGTGCTTGATCGGGTCGCGCGACAGCCGTTCGAGCAGTTGAAAGCACTTTTCACCGCCAAAGGTTTCGCTGTGGAAGCGGCTCAGCAAACTGATCTTCGACCAGTCGCTGCGACTGCCCCATGCGGTGGTCACCACCGCTTCGTCAATCAGGCTGCACAGCACATAGCGCGCGGAAATCACCTGGCTGTTCTCCACACCGTCGTGCAGCGCGTGCGCTTCGAAGCGATTGATGCTCGCGGCCAGGCGCTCATTCAGCGCTTGCAGGTTTTCCCGGCCGGCGCTGACCTTCAGTTCAACCACCTCGGACAACACGCCCCACGCAGCGGCGACCAGGCTGTTAAGGCCGACCTTGAAAGGCTGCCCACCTTGAACGGCGGCGGCATAAATCATGCGGTCTTCCAGTTGCTCGAAACGCGGCGGCGAGACAAAGTTGGTTAGCGGCCCGTGCGCCGGGCCGAGGCCATCACGATCAAGCAAGACGGTTTTTTCATCCTGCGGGTATTCACTTTCCAGGTGCATGCTGTTCAATTCCTGATAGCCCAGAAGTCAAGCGTCAGCCCGGCAAATTCGCCGCCGACATGGAACGCAAAACCACCCGATTGCTGCAACTGCCCGACATCCCGCGCACTCGGTTCGAGCATGAAATAGGTTTTACCGGCGTGAAACGGGATTTGCCGCGGCGCCACAGGCAGCGGCTTGACCTTGATGCCCGCCAGGTGCAGGTTGACCAGCTCGCGAATACGCTCCACCGGGCCAACCTTGAGGTGGGCCGGCAAACGGTGACGAAGCTCCTCAGAGTCACACTGGGCAGCGACCGCCAGAATAAAGGTGGCCGTACCGAGCAACTTGAGATCACTCACAGGGCAGACCAACACGCCGTATTCGCGCTGCTGCAACGGCAGCGCGATAGCGTGTTGCTCAAGGACCATCGACAGCACCGCACGCATCTGCGCCATCAGCGCGCGAAAGCTTGCGCCCTGGTCAGCGTGCAGGTAACGCAGCTCCAGGCAGGCACGTTTGCTGTCACTGGCAAACGTCGACAGCTCGCCCAGAATGGCCAACAGCTCGCGGTACAACGCCTCGGCACGCACGTGCGCCTGCGCCAGGTAGTGACGCAACACCGGCTCGGTGCGATTGATCAATTGCAACATCAGAAAGTCGCCCACTTCGGCACTCGCGGTCGCGCCCTTGCCGCGAAGGCGCTCGGCAATCGCATCACCCCGGCTGGCGAGCAGGCTGATCACTTCCTTAAGGCATGCCGATACAAAACCCGAGCCCTGCAGGTGGATGAACGTCGGCACAAAATCGGTATCGATTCTGATGCCCTGTTCGCTGGAGGCGTCCAACAGCTGCGCAATTTTCAGCTTCACGTAGGCCTGATCACTCGGCTGCTCGCCCAGCAACAGGCGAAAATCGGGCCGTGCACAACTGATCCGGCAACTGGAATCGAGGCCGGTATTTGAGTCTCCGACGTCGATGTCGCTGGCAATGTAGCGCGCCAATACCTCGCGCTGCCCCGGCGTGCGGGTTTCGACCTGATTGCCGGTCGCCATCGGCAGGGCCAGGTAAACCGCTTGCCTTCCCGAGCTGGCCGGCACGTCCAACACCAGAGGTTGCATGGCCGTGGTCAGTTCGAACAGGCTGCCGTCGGGCAATACGCCGCTGGCGTGATTGACCACCAGCTTGCCCATGTCGAGGTACTGCACGTCGATGTCCAGGGCCAGAAAACCCCAGGCGTCACTGCCGAGCAAACGGGTGCGGTTGAGCTGCTGATCGTAGTAACGATCGCTGTGTTGCAAGTGCTGCGGGCGCAGCAACATGCCTTCCTGCCAGATGACCTTATGAACTTGCATATCACTTCTCCGCCAGGCCAACGTGTGGGTCAGCCAGGCGAATACCCGACTCATCAAGCACCAGATGGGCTCGCGTTACTTGCTGCGGGGTCAACGCCAGTACCCATCGCCATTGCACATGGGGCAAGTCGCGGTAAGCCGCCACTACCCCGACGTAGCGACTGTGCGGCTCGCTCCTGAGCTTGAATGCCACGTGCTCGCCGGGGCGCAACGCCAGTTCCTCGCTGCGCGCCCAGTCTTGGGGCAGCGCCCGCTCGGCACGCTCATACAGGCTGAAAAAATCCGCGTGTTCGAAGGCCACCGGGTGCCTCAACTCAAGCAGTTGCACCACCACCGGCGAGGGGCGCCCGTTGAGGTCGGGGTTAAGCTGTTCGCTGGCGGTCAACGTCAGGTCGAGTTTGGTCAACGTCGAAAACGGTGACAGGTTGCTGCACCCCGCCAACAGGCCCATGCCGACCCACATCAGCGCAACACTGGCGCGCTTCATCAGCGTCATCCCGGGTACCCGGCAAACAACGCACTGGCCAACCGCACCTGCTCCTCGTAAGCGTTGATGAAGTCCGGGTGCGCTGACTGCGCACTCAACGGTTGCTCGTCGACCAGCCGTTGGTAGTGCCGCTGGTAGGCGCGCCAATGCGCCCCGTCGGTAAAAAAACTGGACGGCGTGGCGTCACGTTCAAAGCAACGCAGCAAGTGGCCAGGCGCAAACGCCGCCTGCGCCGTGCGCGCCATCGTGCGGCTCGCTACCAGCAGGGCGACCTGGTGCACTTGCAGCTCACGGCAGACTTGCGCAATGGCCACCTCGGCACTCGGTTGCGCCGCCTCGGCGGTGCCCAGCAACGCTGCCAAAGCCGCCTCGACGTCCACACTTTCATGCAGCGGGTTATGGCTTTTGGGCGGTGGGCCAGTGCCTTCCAGGTTCAGCTCATGCTTGAGTTCCTGATGCGTTCGCAGGGTCTGTTGCAGCCCGCTGATGGCGTGCCTCAGCGCACGCGCCGCGTTGATCGCCAACGCCTCACGGCCAGCCGTATCAAGTGTATCCAGGCAGATGCCCAGCGCCTGCGCGAACTGCGCCCAGAAGGGTTTGTCGACGTGGGCCGCATGCACAACCGCCCGCACGGGTTCCAGCGTCGGGGCGATTGCCAGTGTGGGGATCGCCAGGTGTTCCCGCTCCACCGAGCCACGCTGCGCCCATGTCGCGCAGACGCCGGTTGCAGGGGTCAACGCATCCAGCTCAGCCGAGGACGCTTGCTGCTGCTGGCGGTCCAGTTCGCGAAGCGGGTCCAGGCCCAGGTACGCGTCGTGCGGGATTACCGCGCGTTCGGCGCAGGGCACTTGAACGTGCAGCGGCACCCTTTCGGCCACGCGCTCAACCAGCCGCGCACGCATGGCGAACGGCCCCAGCTGGAACACATCGCCCTCAACGATCAAGTGCGCCTGGCCTTTTTGCAGCGGCTTGTCGCTACCCACGAAGCGGATACCGTTGCTGCTGATGTCGGTCAAAAAGTACCGCCGATCACGGTGGCTGACCAACCCGTGGTGGTTTGACAGTAACCGGCTGGGATCCGGGATAACCCAGTCGCAACCCGCCCCCCGCCCTACTACGCCGCCTACGCCGTCAAACACTTTACGCAGTGACGGTTCACGGCCTCCGGTATCACACACCTCAAGCATTAATTGCATGGCAGGCCCCTCTTCATTGGCCGCGCTGCGTCACTTGGGGGTCACCCAAGGGACGATAGTCAGCATCATCAAACACGTAATTGGCGTTACAGCCGCTCAACAAACACAGCACAAGCACCAAGGCTTGCCACGGACGGTCAGGCATCAGGTATCTCCCATGAAGATGCGGCCGGCGGCGAAGCGCAGGTTCCACAGATAGGTCATTCAGCGTTCCCCGCAAGCTGCGCGGCCCTTACTGGCCGGCCCTGTGCGAAGCCGTTGTTGCAGGTCTGGAGTGGTCATAAGCATCAGTCCCTAATGAGCATTTACAGCGAGGGTGACCACGCCGTCGGCACTCTCGTGCCCCAGCCAACTGGTCCACCCGAGGCGACAGACGTTGCGTTCACCAATATGCAAAGGCCTCACCTCGCCTGCGGCCAACCCCAGGCGTACGTCGTATTCCAATGGGCCTCTTGCCGTCAGCCGAACCATTGAACACAGCGGCCTGTAAGCGCTGCCGTCAGGCAGAAATTGGTGAAAGCGCTGCCAACTCAAGCCCTGCACATGCAGCCTGAATTTGCCGCTGCGGTCGGCGACCCGATGCCCCAGCAACAGGTCCTCGCCGAGCACGTTATTCGCCGCGCCCAGTCGATTGCGTTGCGTGTGGTCGATAATCACGCTGCGTTCAACCCATTGCTCGATGAACACACAACCGAGCGTGAAGTAGTGACGCAGTACGGTTTCGATCAGCGCGCCCGAATGCGCGCGCAGGCTCAGCAGCCCGAGGCAGGGCAGCAGGCGCTTGCAGTCAAGGTGCGCAGCGTCACGAATCTGCCGACTGCCCAAACCGACCAACGCAAACATCTGCTCGGAAAAAGCATCACTGGCGCCCTCGCGAAAACACGCCCGATAGCGATATTTACGCCAGATCGGCAACATCAGCCGGTGCAGGCGGTGGTGGAACACGTCCAGAAAGTCACGCGTGGTGCCGCCGCCCGCCTGCTCTTGATAAAACGCAGGCAGTGGCGAGCCGGCACCCAACAAACCGAGCACGTTGAGGCGAAGGCGCGCGCGTAGTTGATGACGTTCGAGAAAAAACTCCACGCGGTCGATGTCGTGCGCTGGGAAGCCCAAACCCGGGTTGGCCTGGAACTCGATGTGGTCGTACAGCGCGTCGTCATCGAGCAACGGGTGGGCGTCGCGCAGGCGTTCGATCACCTGCAACACCGCCTGAAACAGCGAGTACTCACGAATCACCCGCGTCAGTTCAGTTAAAGCAGGGGCTGCTGGCCCATCCGGGGTGGCCATAGATACACGTCTCCTTGTGTGCTGGTGACCCGCAGTTCGTGGTACGAATTCAGGTTGGCGTAAAGGGCAAAAAATTCATTCAGGGCCGAGGCGAAAACAAACAGGTCGCCCTGGCCTGCGAAGCCGTTGGCGTCAATGTTCAGGTCGACGCGTAAACCGCGGATCGGCAGCCCGCGATACATGCGGTCGACGGCTGCATGGCTGACGCTGCTTAACGCATCCAGCTTTCGCTGGCTGACGTTGTGCGCTTGGCGGTCGTGATAACTCGGCACGTCGTAGGTTTCGAGGATGACTTTGAGGGCACCGGTGTCGGTCAATGACAGGTAGTTGAGCGACATGTTGCTGATCAGCTTCCACAGAAAGTCCTGGTCCAGCGGCGGCGCGAAACTCGCGGTCGGTACGCTGATATTGCGAAACGACAGAAACGCCGGCGTCTGCTCGCACGACTGGTTGATCTGCCCCACCTGCAACTGCCGTGGCACGTTGTGGTTGGTGCACGTCAGCTCGACCGAAAGCGTTTCCTGAGCCTGCCTGGGGCCAATGCCAACACTCAACCAGGTATCCAGTTCGGCGTGCTGCACCGACGAGCGTTGACGAATGCTGTAGCTGGGCGCACCCGCCAAGCCGCCACCTTCGCGGTCATGCTCAAACGACTCGAACGGCACATACGCTTGGTAGCCCAGCCCGCCGGGGCGCCAGCCGGTCACGCGATCAACCGAAAACACCTCGGCGTTACCGCGGGCAAACCCACCGGGTACCAGCAGGTATTCATCGTGCTTGCCGTCGAGGCGAATCGGCACCGCGTCCTGCTTGAACAGGTTGACGATTGGCGTGCAATACAGCTTTACGTTGTCCAGGCTGGGCGACTGCGGCTGATGTTGCGCGGTGCGCAGTTCAAATCGCAGCTCCACACTCCGCGCCTGCTTGAGCAGTTCATGCGGCAACGATTGCAATGCATCGAAGCCTGTCACATCGACGAACAGGTACTTGTCGGGAAACGCAAAATACTCCTGCAAATGCCGGTAACCGTGAAAGGTGTTCGGCGGATAGGGAATCAGCGCCTGATCCGCGTCAAACCCCACGGGCTGTACCTGGCTCGCGGCAAGGCGCAGCGATAACGCTTGCCCATCGCCTGCGTGTATCGGGCGCCCCTCGTGGTCAAGCAGCAGCAGTTGAATGCCGTCCAGATGCCGCAACAGGCTCAGGTACAAGCCCTGACTGACAGCTCGCTCGCCCGCCAGGTGCAAACGCAATCGGTCGAATGACCACTCGCCGAAATGGCCCTCGGCGCTCATCTCCAGGCGCAGGTTAAGCAGTGTCCGGGTGCCCTGAGGCAGGTACTCCAGGCGGCTCAGTTGCAACGGCATGACCTGGGTGGCGTAGCAGGTGCGAAAGCGGCAGCGCTCACCGTTGACCGGCACACTTTCAACCGTCGTATCCCGATCAACGCACACCGTGGCGCACGCGTGCTTCAGCGGCTCAAACTGCAAGATGCTGAAAGCCGGTAGTGGCCGCATGTAGTTGGGCCACAGCAAATGCATCAGCGAATGCGTCAACTCGGGAAGCTCGTCAGCCAGCTTCTGGCGCAAGCGCCCGGTCAGGAACGCAAAGCCTTCCAACAGGCGCTCTACATCCGGGTCCTGGCCCGCATCGGCGAGAAACGGCGCCAAGGCGGGGTTGCGTTCAGCGAACCGCCGTCCCTGTGTGCGCAAGGCACTCAGCTCACTTTGGTAAAAGCGGTTAAAGGCCATCAGGTAATACCTCGACATGCCCACCGCCACTCAACCGCGCATTGAACACAACCGCTTGCAACACACCGTCGATGACCAGCGCCGCCTCAATCACAAAGGCCAGCGCCAACGGGTCGCAAGCCTCCGGCACGCCGGTGACACGCACCTTGCTCAAACGCGGTTCGTAGGCCTGGATAAAACGTTCAATCGACAGGCGCGATTGGGTTAATGATTCATGCAGGCTCAAGCGCATATCGTTGAGGTCGGGCAGCCCGTAGTCAGGCAGCGCCAACACACTGCCGGCGCGCGTGCCGAGCATGTTCTGCAGATGCCTGGCCACCGACGTCAGGCTGTCGACCTGAGCGGGCACACGGCCTTCGAGACGCTCGAAAAGGCTGCGATAATCGGGTAACCCCTGAGCTTTTCTCATGCTTTGTCGAGCTTGCCGACCAGCGACAGCGTGAAGTCCGCGCCCATGTACTTGAAGTGCGGCCGTACGCTGAGGTTGACGCGGTACCAGCCAGGCTCGCCTTCAACATCACTTACCGCGATACGCGCAGCGCGCAACGGGCGCCGCCCGCGTACTTCGGCGCTGGGGTTTTCCTGGTCGGCGACGTACTGACGGATCCACTTATTGAGTTCCAGCTCAAGGTCGGTACGTTCCTTCCACCCACCCAATTGCTCGCGCTGCAATACCTTGAGGTAATGGGCCAGGCGATTGACCACCATCATGTACGGCAACTGCGTGCCCAGGCGGTAATTCAACTCGGCGGCCTTGCCCTCGGCACTCACCCCGAAACTTTTCGGTTTCTGCGCCGAGCTGGCAGAAAAGAACGCCGCGTTATTGCTGCCCTTGCGCAGGGTCAAGGCAATAAAACCTTCCTGGGCGAGTTCGTACTCGCGTCGGTCCGAAACCAGTACTTCGGTAGCAATCCTGGTTTCGATGTCACCCATGCTCTGGAAGTGATGCAGGGGCAAATCCTCCACGGTGCCACCGCTTTGCGCGCCAATGATATTCGGGCACCAGCGGTACCGGGCAAAGCTGTCGGTCAATCGCGTGGCAAACGCATAGGCGGTATTGCCCCACAGGTAGTGCTCGTGGCTGTTAACCACGTTTTCCTGATAGGCAAAGGTTTTGACCGGGCATTCACGGGGATCGTAAGGGGTTCGCAACAGGAAACGCGGCACCGTGAGGCCTAAATAACGCGCATCTTCGCTCTGACGAAAGCTTTGCCATTTGGCAAATTGCGCGCCTTCGAAATGATCCTTGAGGTCTTTCAGGTCTGGCAGGTCGGTAAAGCTGTCCAAACCGAAAAAACCCGGCCCGGCCGCAGCAATAAACGGCGCGTGGGCCATGCAGGCCACACTCGACACGTACTGCATTAACTTTACATCCGGCGCGCCGGGCGACAGAAAGTAGTTGCCAATAATCGCGCCCACCGGCTGCCCACCGAACTGGCCATACTCGGCACTGTAGATATGCTTGTAGAGCCCGGACTGGTTGATTTCCGGCGAGTCTTCGAAGTCGTCCAGCAGGTCACGCCGTGAAACATTCAGCAGTTCGATCTTGATGTTTTCACGGAAGTTGGTGCGGTCGACGAGCAATTGAAGACCGCGCCAGGCAGATTCGAGTGCCTGGAAATCCGGGTGATGCAGAATCTCATCGATTTGCAGGCTGAGTTTCACGTCGATCTCGGCGATCATTCGATCAACCAGGCGTTTTTTCACCGGCTCGCCGCGGTTCTGCGGCTTGAGCAGCTCTTCGATAAACGCAGCGACACCCCGCCTGGCAATGCCGTACGCCTCGTCATCCACGCTCAGAAACGTCTGCGCAATGATGCTGTCGAGAATGCTGTGTTTGTCAGCAATTGGGGTCGGTAGCAACTGCGGTCGGGTGTTCATGGTGTCAGTGTCCTTTTACTGAGAATGTCAGGCGCAGGGCGCGCTTAACCCAAGCTCGGCCAATGGCCGAGCACGGGAATCGTCATCTGCCAGCGCCTGCTCGACGGGCGTGTTTTTTGTTATCTGTTACAGGCCGCCCAGTTCCAACTCCAGGAATGGGTGCTTACTTGAAACACGTATATCGCTGCCGGCACTATTATTTTGCGAGCAGGCATTATTTTGCGAACAGGCCAATACGCCAAGTTCAAGGTTATAAGTACACAACACGCCTGAGTAACCATGACTGCGCCACGCCCGAGACAGAATAATAAGTGCCTCACTCATAAAACTTCAGATGCGCAGCCTGATGCGTTTAACGCTGCATAGACCTTTTGCACAAGCCAGCAAACCTTAGCCATGCCAAAAGCATCCAGCAAGTGCCCGGCCAGCACTTAAGCAATTTCCTACAGCCCTTGCAAACAAAGCCCTGCGCAAGATATTGCGCAGCTTGGCCGTGCCTCGATAACTCAGTTAATCCTGATACTCACGCGCCTAGCGCTGCAACAGCCTGAGCAAATAACTGCACACCTGTGCGCAAGCCATTTCATTTAAAGCCGCCGAGCAGCGCTTAAACTTGGATCAATACAAAGTTCCCACGTTGGCTGCATGCTGTTTTGATCAGGCCTCGCAACTAAGGGTGCATACGCCACTAATAATCAGCCTCGTCTTCGATAAATCATCATCACGTATTTGGAAGATCTGCGTTTCAGCTATCGCAAGATCATCTGAACGCACGCAGTGGCCGGTACTTGCGGCTCGGACGACTGGCGCAGCCCCGTCGCCAGCGAGCCGAGGATGAGGCAGAAACGGCCACCAGGGACGGCGCCGTTTCTGCCCGCGGGTCACGCCATTACAAACGCTAGGCCGCGACGATTCTGATGGTCCAGAAGTCTGAGGCTAAATTCTCATCCATGAGGTAACCGTACGGCAATGTGCCGTAGCCTTTCATTCCCCAGGCGTCTCCCCAGGAATTACGGATAATAAAACGCTGCTTTGCATCGTCATAGCCCACCGCGAGTACGCAGTGCCCTCCGAGCATTTTTTCGGTCGATGCGGGCATTGGCACAATGCCAGTTTTTGTCACTTCCTTGCTTTCCAAACTTTCATAAACAGAAAACCCCAAAACGAATGGGTAGCCGGCGGCCAGGCAGCCTTTCATCTGATTCAGGTTTTGCGCCACTTTCTGATATTGAATTGCCTTATATTTTTTTGCATCGGTATAGCACTTCTGCGGGGGCTTGACGCTAAACTTCGTAATATCGTAAGGCCACTCCGACTCAGGGCAATCGCCTTGCACACCGACACTCTTTATACCTGTCCGGATCATCGCTCCGCTGTCTGAGTCGACGGTGTGTTCAATCACGCGTTCGTTGTAATAAATGAACAACCGGGAGGGTTCAAACAGCGGCGTAAGCTTTTGCTTCATGCGATCAAACTGAATCGCCCCGGCAATCCCGTTTGCGGTGCAACTGCCCAGCTGGCCTTGGTCGTACACCGGCGGGCAGTGCGGGCGAAGATCAACCAAAGGCGGCAGTGCCGCCAACATCGCGGGCGGCGCCGCATACAAATGATCGCGGTGATCGGGTAAGTCACGAATCCAGCCATACTGCTTCACTGTGTACGCCATCGATATTATCCTCGTAATGTAATAGTCAGAAAAATATAAGCCGGCCTTATAAGTACACGCCTCTAGCGTAAATGAGTGCAGGCTTAAAAAACCAGCAGGTAACCGTAAGCTGGGGTATTAACCAAATCAATTAAAACTTGATGACCGTTTAATGACGGCTCGCCAACAGTTCGTTATAAAGTTTTAAAAAACAGCGACTTTGCAAGTTGCTTAATCAAAGTGACCGGACAAAAGGCTTCAATCGACGTATCGTTAGCCTTTGCCATGTCGCCAGGAAGAACCCGCAATGCTGTTTGTCGTCATGCTCGGGGGTAAACACCCGCGGGCTAAAATTGAAGTTCACGATGTGGTGTTCGCGGTGGCGGATACGCTGCAAGCCACTTACCCGCAACTGCGCGAGGAATGGTTCGGCAGCCCCAAGGGCGTGCATGTCGATTCATGGATGGCGGTCGATGGCGTCGACGGCTGGAAGGTCGAAGTCAGCCACCTGGCGCCCCAGGCGGATGCGCAGCGCCTGTACTTCATCAACCTCGGCGGCTATGAAGCCAACGCGTTTGGCGAGGCCCATCACTACCTGTTGGTGGTCGCCCGCAACAAACGCGAAGCCACCAGCAAGGGCAAGCAGCAGATATTGCGCCACTGGTCCCAGGCCCACACCGACGCTGTCATGGATATTGACGACTGCCTGCCGATTGACCTGGCAGACGGCCGCTATATTCACTTGGTGCAAGGCGCGCATCGGCCGATTATTCAGCAGAACGACTATATCGTCCTGGCCTGATGCTGCCGCTCAAGGTGCCGACTTCGTCTGATCGGCGCTATAACGCGTGACCCCGCGCGCGCGACTATCTAAACTGCGCGCACGCATAGCAATACGCCATCTACGAGAGCGCGCATGAACCTGAAGCACCGCAACAATGTCAGTGTGATGGGTAACGGCACGGCGACGCTGGTGTTTTCCCACGGTTTCGGCTGCAACCAGACACTGTGGAATTACCTGGCGCCGCAATTCGTCGACCGCTTCCGCGTGGTCATGTACGACCTGGTAGGCGCTGGCCTGTCGGACCTGAGTGCATTTGACACGGTCAAGTACAGCTCGCTGAGCGGCTATGCGTCGGACTTGAACGAGATTATTCACGCGTTCGGCGCAGGCCCGGTGATTCTGGTCAGCCACTCGGTCAGCGCGATGATCGGCACCCTCGCCGACCGCATGGCGCCAGGGCAAATCGCAGCGCATGTGATGATCGGCCCCTCGCCGCGTTACATCGATGACGTCGGTTACGTTGGCGGGTTCACGCGTAACGACATCGACGAGTTGCTCGACACGCTCGACAGCAATTACCTCGGCTGGTCGAGCAGCATGGCCCCGGTGATCATGGGCGCCACTGGCCAACCGGCGCTGGGCGAAGAGCTGGCAGACAGCTTCTGCCGCACCGAGCCGCACATCGCCAAGCAGTTTGCGCGTGTTACGTTTATGTCGGACAACCGCCAGGACGTGATCGGCCTGACGACGCCGGTGCTCATCCTGCAATCGAGCGACGACCTGATTGCCCCGGTGGCGGTGGGCGAATACCTGCACAGTGTGCTGCCCAACAGCACGTATTGCCTGCTCGACAACGTCGGTCACTGCCCGCACATGAGCGTGCCGCACGCGTGCGCAGCGGCGATGGAAACCTTCCTGGCCCCGTGGGCTATCGCCGATGCCGTCTGAGCTATTCGACAGCGCCGCCTGTGCCCTCGCCGTCACGGCCGAAGACGGCACGATCCTGCAAGCCAATGCGCGGTTCAGCGAATGGTTCGGGTTCAGCACGGCCGAGCTGTGTGGGCGGCGCTTTCAGGACCTGTTGACGATGGGCGGGCGGATTTTCCACCAGACCCACCTGGCGCCGATGCTGCGCCTGCGCGGCGGCGTCAGCGAAGTCAAGCTCGACATGCTGCACAGCGACGGGCGCAAGGTGACCGTGCTGCTCAATGGCAACAAGCGCGAACAGGCTGGCGCCGTGGTCTACGACCTGGCGCTGTTCGGCACCACCGACCGCGACAAGTACGAACGCGAGTTGCTTAACGCGCGCAACCTGGCCGAAGCACGCTTGCAGGAACGCACCGCCACCGAAATCGCCTTGCAACAGGCCCAGGCCGAGTTGAGCGAGGCGTATGCCATCGCCCAGCGCCGCGCGTTGTTTGCCGAGCAGATGGTGGCAATCGTCAGCCACGACTTGAAGAATCCGCTCACGGCCATCCGCATGGCGTCGGACTTTCTCAGCCGTGACCAACGCACGCCCAAAGAGAGCCAATTACTCGGCCATATCGCCCAATCCTCCGAACGCGCCCAGCGCATGATCGCCGACCTGTTGGACTTCACCCAGGCGCGGGTTGGCCACGGCATCACGATCAAGGCGGCGGCGCTGGACTTGCACGAGGTGATTCAGCGCGCTGTAGACGAACTGCGCGTGGCGTTTCCCAAGGCCACGCTTGAGCATCAAGCCGAAGGCACTGGCCAGGCCTGCCTGGACGCCGACCGTGTGCAGCAGATTATCGGCAACCTGGTGGCCAACAGCGTGGCGTATGGCGACCTGCACAGGCCCATCACCATCACCTCGCGTCTGGGCGCTGGCGGCTGCGAAATCTCGGTGCACAACCATGGCGCGGTGATCCCCGCAGCGCTGATAGCGGTGCTGTTCGAGCCGATGACACGTGGCACCGACCAAGGCAGCGATGTGCGCAGCGTGGGCTTGGGTTTGTATATCGTGCGCGAGCTGGCCAGGGTGCATGGCGGCGATGTGGCGGTGAGTTCCTGCGCGACCAACGGCACCACGTTTAGCGTGAAATTCTAGAACTTGATGCGCGCGGCGGCGAGCTGAATGGAACGCCGAGCTTACGGCAGTTTCATCAACGCCGATTCGGCCCTGTGCTAGCGTGGGCGCGACCTCGTTTGGCAGACCTTGCGATGAAAAAAACCAACCTCGCGCTGGCCGCACTGCTGGCTGCGTTTTACCACGCGACCACAGCGGCTGCGCAACCGCCCAGCCTGTGCCAACCGGCTGCATCGAACCCGGCGGCCACAGCCTTTCTGGCCGCCGCCCAACGGCATGTGGCCGATCAGCCGGCGCCGCTGCCGCATGTGCACACCGAAGGCACGCTGCCTCACCAGGGCATTCGTGACGCCAGCATTGCCGCCGAAAAGGACTGGCCGCTGATGCGTCAGGCGGCGCTGGCCTGGCGCTTGAATGGTGACCCGCGTTACCTCAAGCAAGTTGACGACTACCTCGCCGCGTGGGCCGAGGTGTATCAGCCGGACTTCAACCCGATCGACGAAACCAACCTCGACATGCTGATCACGGCCTATGCACTCACGGCCGACAGTTTGCGCGCGCAAACCCGCGACGCCAGCCGGCGCTTGATCAGCACGCTGGGCAACGGCTACATCGCGCATATTCAGCAAGTGCAGGGGCCAAAAAAAACCACTCAAACCAATAATTGGCAGAGCCATCGCGTCAAGTTGATCAGCGTGGCTGCTGCCGCATTGGGCGATCGGGCCATGCTGGAGCAGGCGCACCAGCTGTTTAAACAGCAGGTCGCCGATAACATCCTGGCCGACGGCTCGGTGACGGACTTCCACGACCGCGATGCCCTGCATTACGTGGTGTACGACCTGGAGCCGCTGGTGGAAGCGGCCTTGGCGGCCAAACCCTACGGCATCGGCGGCGACTGGCTGAACATCACTGCAAATGGCGCCTCGTTGGGCGCCGCCCTCGATTGGCTGGTGCCGTATGCCAATGGGCAACGCAGCCACCAGGAATTCGTGCACACCCACGTGCCATTCGACCAAGCCCGTGCAGGCGTTGGCGAAGCCGGCTACAGCGGTACGTGGGAGCCAAAAAGCGGCGCGACGCTGTTTTGGCTGGCGGCGCAGTTGAACCCGCGTTATTTGCCGGTGGCCAAGCAATTGGCGGCCCAGCCAGCGGATTGGATCAGCGCCTGCTATTTGAAGTCAGCACGGCTAGACTGACCGGCCTCGTCTTAAAGGATTAATGATGCTTATTGTATTCAGCGGCCTGCCCGGCACCGGCAAGACCACGATTGCCAGCGAACTGGCGCGCCGAACGGGTGCGGTTTATCTGCGCATTGATGTGATAGAGCAGGCGCTGCGCGGTTCGGGTGTGTTGGCCGGTGATGTCGGCGCCAGCGGCTACGACGTGGCGAATGCGTTGGGGCTGAGCAATTTGCGCTTGGGCCGCGCGGTGATTGCCGATTGTGTGAACCCTGTAAGGGAAAGCCGCGAGGCGTGGGCAGTGGTCGCCCGGCAGGCGGGTGTCGAGTTGCTGGGTATCCAGGTGATTTGCTCTGATCGGCAAGAACACCAACGCCGCGTGGAAAGCCGCGCGAGTGATATTCCCGGGCTGGTGCCGCCGAGTTGGCAATCAGTAGCAGCGCATGACTATGAGGCTTGGGATGAGACGCCGTTGACGGTTGATACGGCGCTGTTGACGGCGCAAGAGGCTGTTGCACTGATTTTGGCGCGGGTTAGCCCTGGGTAAAGTGCTGGGTTTCTGTGGATGGCGGGCTTTCTGTGAGTGGCAGGCATTCTGTGGCGAGCGGGCTTGCTCGCGTTGGGCTGCGTAGCGGCCCCAAACCAGACGCTAAGGATTACCTGACAAATCGCGTGCCTCATGACAGGGGCCGCTACGCAGCCCAACGCGAGCAAGCCCGCTCGCCACAACAGGCCTGCTCGCCACAACAAGCCCGCTCGCCACAACAGGCCTGCTCGCCACGACAGCCCGCTCGCCACACCACAGATTACGGCTGACGCTTCAAAGCACTGTGCCCATGGCCTTCATCAACACCAGGTCGCGCCCATAAATATCCGGCGCATACACCAACTCGCCCTGACGATCGACTTCCACCGTCCAGTAGCCCAACAGCACCGGTACGGGCGTTGCCAGCCTGAATTCGTGGGTCACGCCCGTGGCCAACAGCTCATCGGTGCGCGCGCGTTCGGCCGGGGTCACCAGCAGGTCGCGCAACAGCAATGGCTGCTCAACCCGCACGCAGCCTGAACTGAACGCACGCGGCCCCTTGGTAAACAGCGGCTGGCTCGGCGTGTCGTGCAAGTACACCGAGTACGGGTTGGGAAAGCGCATCACGATCTTGCCCAGCGGGTTGCGCGGGCCAGCTTCCTGGCGCAACAGAATGTTGCCGGGGCGCGCCCAGTCGATCTGCTCCGGCGCCAGCGCATTGCCTTCGGCGTCAAGCACCTGCAGGTTCTGCTGGCGCAGGTATTCCGGGTTCAAACGGATGGCCGGCAGTTTATCCTCGCGCATGATCGTCGGCGGGATCGTCCACGTGGGGTTGAGCGTCAGCCGCGTGATGCGTGATTTAAGCAACGGCGTCTGGCGTTCGGCACGCCCGACTTGCAGGCGCGTTTGCCACACCGGAATGCCGCTCTGGTAAACGCTGAGTTGCGCGGCGGCGACGTTGACCAGCACGCCTTCGGGCTCCAGGTCCTGGGCCAGCCAACGGAACCGCTCAAGGTTGATGCGCAACTGGTCGCGGCGCATCGCCGGGCTGATGTTGAGCTCGGCCACCGTGCCCACACCGATCACGCCGTCGGCTTGCAACGAGTGGCTGAGCTGGAAGGCCTTGACCGCCTTGACCAGTTCATCCTGATACTGCTTGCCGTTGCCGGTGGGCGCCTTGGCCAAATAGCCGCCGCTGTACAAACGCTGCGCCAGCTCCGGCACGCGCGGGTCTTCCATGCCAGGGCGCAACAACGGGCCAGCGGCGACGGCCCCCCAATGCGGCAACGGTTGCAGGCGCACGCTGGAATAGGCGTTGCGCAAACTACGGTAAAGATCGGCGCTGGGGCGCGCCTGATCGAAGGCCTGGGCCATGTTGTGCAAGCCGCTCGCGGCAAAGGCCAGCACCTCGGTATTCGAGTCGCGCACGGGCGGCTGCGAATGCCACAGTGGCTCGAAACGCGATTGCTGCAAACGCCCGTAATGCAGGTCTTGCAAGGCTTGCAGGTAGTGCTGGCTGGTGCTGATATCGTCGCACAGCACGTTGCCCGTGGCGCCGGTGGTGGGCAGGCTGTAACTCGCGGGGTCCAGGCCATCGTCGGCCAGCATCAGCAACTGCGCCTGCAATGCCTGGCGCCGATCTTCGTCAGACCACAGCGGCACATCACCCTGCTGCTGGTACAGCGCTTGCAAACGCAATTGCGCCGCCGCATCGATAGGCGGGGCAAGGCCGGGGCAAACGCTGGCCAACTGCGCGAGCGCCTGTTGCACAGGGCTGGCAGGAATAACCGCAACCTCGCCCAGCGGCAACTCATCCGCTGTGGCGACCAGTGGTGCAACGAGCAGGCAAAGGCTCAAGTAACATGCGTGTTTTTTGAACAATTGACTTGGCTCCAATCCACGGCCGGGGGAAGTACCGTAGATGCTGACTTTAATGCGCCGTCTCGGCTTGATCACCTTGACCCTGGCGATGTTGAGCAATCTTGCGCTCGCCGCCAATCGGAATACGCCTAACTTATATAGCAGCCTGGCGCGCTCGGCTCCAGAACTCAATCCCACTGTACTTAAAAGCGCCCTGAGCGCGGTGCAGTGCGCGGTGAATAACGGCGAGGAACGTTCCGATCGCCTAGCGGTTATTGACTACTCGCAGCCCTCGACCGCCCGTCGGCTGTGGATTTTCGATTTGCGCAAACAGACCCTGGTATTGCGCGACCTGGTGGCGCACGGCGCAAACTCCGGGGAAAACTTCGCCACCCAGTTCTCCAACCTCGAAGGCAGCCACCAATCCAGCCTCGGCCTGTTCCGCACCCAGGAAAGTTACCTCGGCACCCACGGCTATTCATTGCGCATGGACGGCCTGGAACCCGGCTTCAACGACCTGGCCCGCGACCGCGCGTTGGTGATTCACGCCGCCGACTACGTCAACTCCGCCTGGAGCAAGCGCGAAGGCCGTATCGGCCGCAGCCAGGGTTGCCCGGCCGTACGCCCGCAGGTGGCGCGCCAGGTGGTGGATAAACTCAAGGATGGGCAATTCATGTTTTCCTGGTACCCGGACCAGCGCTGGTTGAAGTCATCGACGTACCTCAACTGCAAACCCCAACAGGTGGCAACTAGTCGTACACTCCGTGGTGGTTAGCCTGTCCCCACAGATAAAAGAGAGCGCCGCATGCTTTTACACACCTCCACCTGGATCGAGATCGGGCAGTTTCTGGAACGCAGCCGCACGGTGGTGATTCCCATCGGTTCCAACGAACAACACGGCCCCACCGGCCTGTTGGGCACCGACTGGATGTGCCCGGAGATCATCGCCCATGAGGCGCAGAAGAACGCCGACATCCTGATCGGCCCAACCTTCAATATCGGCATGGCCCAGCACCACTTGGGTTTTCCCGGCACCATTTCGTTGCGCCCTTCCACCTTCATCGCCGCGATTGGCGACTGGGTGCGCTCGTTGGCCGGGCACGGTTTCGAGAAAATCCTGTTTCTGAATGGCCACGGCGGCAACATTGCGACCATTGAAGCGGCGTTTTCCGAACTGTACGCCGAGGCCAGCTTCGCCCGCCGCCCGGCCGGGTTCGCGCTGAAGCTGATGAACTGGTGGGACCTGGAAGGCGTCACCGACCTGGCCCACCGTCAATTCCCGGTTGGCCATGGCAGCCATGCCACACCGTCGGAAATCGCGGTGACGCAGTGGGCGTATCCGCACGCGATCAAGTCAGCCGACTATTCGCCACAAATTGCCAACACCGGGCCGATCCGTGAAGCGCTGGATTTTCGCGCACGCTTCCCCGATGGGCGCATGGGGTCGGACCCGGCCCTGGCGACGGTGGAAAAAGGCGGTGAAATGGTAGCGTTGGCGGCCAAAGGGCTGGTCAAGAGCGTGAACAGCTTCAGCAACGAGCCAACACGTTAAGCCCTGCACCTGTCCAAATGTGGGAGCGGGCTTGCTCGCGATAACGGTGTATCAGTTGATATATTTACAGACTGATCTACCGCTATCGCGAGCAAGCCCGCACTTTAAGCCGTGTCACCCAAGCCTACTTGCAATCCTGCGCTGCTTGCTCAAGCCGCGACGGCTTGAGCGCCGAAGCCAACGGCTTGCGCTCATACACAAAGACCTTGGTGCCGTCCTGCGACTTATAAGCCTCCAGCACATCATCAGCCGCAATCTTGCTGGTCAACAGCACCTTGGCGTGGCGCGAGTTCTGCGTCACGGTCGAGCTGATGCGGTGCTTTTCGAGCTTGGGCACGATGCATTGCACATAGCCTTCAGGGGTTTTGTCAGTGAGCAGGGTCAAGGTCGGAGCATTGGGAGCTGTCATACAACCGGTCAGCAACACACTGGCAAACGCCAGGGCCGGGACGAAAAAAGAGCGCATACACATTCCTGAAAATAACCAATAGGGTTCACATCAATCCGCGCGTCATCCTGCGCGGACAAGCGCCTTGAGCGACGCATCAAACTGCTTCAAGGCGCCTTGCTGTACATCACGCTGCTGTTCAATCTGCGCGGCAATCTCGGGCGCCGCCTTGCCATGCACCCACACCGACGGCACTTGCTTGTGCACCGAGCCTTCGGCCTTGGCGATATAGTGCAGGTTCGCGTCATAGAAACGCGCAACAAACCGCGCATCCACCTGGTCGTTACGCTGGGTGAGCAATTGGTTATGCGCATCGAGCATGACCACCACATCGGGATGCGCCTGCATCAGCTCGTCCAGGCTGTGATAGAACGTCACGCTGCGAAAACTGCTCTGCAGCGAGCTCATTAACCAATCAATTGCCAGTTCCGGGTCGGAGCTGTTGACGAACGCATCGCGGATGCGCCCATCGAGGGCACCCTTGGCGCCCTGCATGGCCATCGCGTGGTAGCGCTCAAGGTAACTGAGGTTTTCGCGGGTATTTTCGCTGTACAACACCCCCACCGACTGCTCGCGCCGCAGGGAGTCTACGCTACCGGTGAGTGGCAGAAAATGGCCCGTGCGCAGTTCATCCGCAATTGCCGGGGTGGCCAGCATCGACGTGCCAAGCATCAGCAGCATTAAACCCAACTGGATAATCATCCTCATCGCGCATTTCCTTGAAGCGTGTCTTGATGTGGCGATTCTCCGCTTTTGGCGTAAAAACAGAACTTGCGTTGCATGATGGTGACTATTATCTGAAGCGATAGTGTTGCGCCGCCTGACACCATAAAACCTATAAGGACCACGCCATGAAGCCCCACCAGAAAACCTTCGACCGCATCCGCGAAGCTGTATTGCCGGAGTTTCGTGAGCGGGTCGCCGATTACCTGGTCGACTATGAAAGTGTGTTACAGGACGTCGCCGCCGATGCCGCCAGGCGCAGCGCCAGCGCCCAGCAGTTGCGCGGTTACCTGCGCGGCTTGAACACCACACGGGTGCTGGGCATGGCCGATTGGGAAGACCTCGACCGGCGCGTCTCTCAAGAATGGCTGTAAACCGTTAGAGCGGCGGGCGCTGCAGGTTGACCCACGCCTGCACCGACGGCCGTTGCCACTGGCGCCGGGCGTAGTCGAGCAATGCTGCGGGCACGCTGTCGCCGCCCAGAATCAAGCGATTGAGCATCAGCGCCAAGTCCACATCGGCAATCGACCACGCGCCGAACAGGGATGCCGGGTTGCCCACCAACAGCGCCTGCGCGGCACTGATCAACTTGCGCGCGGCCACCTCAGCCACCGGCGACAACGGTGGCACCTGTTGCCCGTAAAACACCACCCGCGTCGAACGCTCCTGGCGAATCGGCAGCAAGTCGCTGCGCAGCCACGCCTGAACCTGCCGCGCCCTCGCCCGCAGCTTGGGATCGGCCGGGTACACCGGCGTTGCGGGGTAGGCCTGCTCCAGGTATTCGCTGATCGCGGAAGATTCCGACAAGGCAAACTCGCCTTCAACCAACGTCGGCACACGTTGGGTCAGCGACAATTGGGCAAAGTCCGCAGCCTGGTTTTGCGCGGCTTCCAGGTCGAGTGTATGCGTGTCGAACGCCAGGCCTTTTTCGCGCAGGGTGACAAACACAGACATCGCATACGGGCTGGTGAACTGCGTATCCACATAAAGGCGTATCGGTTGCTGGCGCATGGCGGGTCTCCCTGGGTGAAAACCCACGCTATTAGATGTGGCGCGATAAAGACAATGCCGGGTTTTTATGGGGGCATTCCTTGCGGGAATAGCGTGGCACGCATCGCGGCGCCTAATGTTATAGAATAACGTCAAATTTTCGCCCTTGCCGATGGTGCTTGCCCATGAATGACGCTGTTCCCTTACGCCAACGCCTGCTCTGCATCGACGCCCTGCGCGGTTTAGTGATTCTGTTTATGTTGCTTGACCACGTGCGCGAAACCTTCTTGATGCACCGCCAGGTCAGTGACCCGATGAGCATTCAGGACACCGAGCCCGCGCTGTTTATCAGCCGCACCCTCGCCCATCTGTGCGCGCCAGTGTTTGTGTTGCTAACGGGTTTGTCCGCCTGGCTTTACGGCCAGAAATACCAGGGCCGCCGCGATGTGTCGGCGTTTCTGTTCAAACGCGGGCTGTTCCTGGTGGTGCTTGAGTTCACCCTGGTCAACTTCGCCTGGACCTTCCAGATGCCGCCCAGCGTGATCTATATGCAAGTGATCTGGGCCATCGGCGTCAGCATGCTCGCCCTCGCCCTGCTGGTGTGGTTGCCGCGCCCGCTGCTGCTGGCCATCGCGGCGGTGATCATCGGCGGGCACAACCTGCTGGACGGCGTGCACTTTGCGCCGGGTTCGCTGGCGCAAAATGGGTGGGCGATCCTGCATGAACGCAGCTGGATCAGCGTCTCAGACACGCTGCGCCTGCGCACCACCTACCCGGTGCTGCCGTGGATTGGCGTGATTGCCTTGGGCTACGGCATAGGCCCGTGGTTTGCCAATGGCGTGCAGCCGGCGTTGCGTCAGCGTTATCTGTGGTTGGCCGGTGCGGGGGCAATGCTCGGGTTCGTGCTGTTGCGCGCGCTCAATGGGTATGGCGAAAAACCCTGGCAGGCGTCTGAAAGCGCCGTGCACACAGTGATGAGCTTTTTCAACGTGACCAAATACCCGCCTTCGCTGCTGTTTCTGGCATTGACGCTGGGGATTGGGTTGCTGGTGTTACGCGCGTTTGAGCGCGCCGGAGATCGACGCTGGATCGCGGTATTGAGCGTATTCGGGGCAGCGCCGATGTTCTTTTATCTGCTGCACCTGTATGTGCTTAAAGTGCTGTATGTGGCGTGCGTGGCGGTGTTCGGGCTGAACCAGGGTGACTATTTCGGATTCGACGGCATTGGCGGGGTGTGGGTGGTCGCGCTGTTACTGCCGCTGGCGCTGTACTTGCCAGTACGCTGGTTTGCCACCCTCAAAGCGCGGCGGCGGGATCTTGCTTGGCTTAAATACCTGTGACCTGATGGGGTTTGGGCTTTTGGGTGTCTACCCGTTGCGGGGCGCCTCTCAGATCAAAATCACACGCCGAACTCGGTCAAACTGTGGGAGGGGGCTTGCTCCCGATGGCGGTGGTCAGTCAACTCATGTATCAACTGTAAAACTGCTATCGCGAGCAAGCCCGCTCCCACAAAAAGCAGAAGCAGATCTGCTGTGTAGGCAAAAGCCGCCTTTGATCTGCTTCAACCACTCAATCTACTCAGCCACCTCAGCCCGCAATTGACGCGCCGCGGCCACCATGTGAACCAACGCCGCTTCAGTCTCCAACCAACCCCGGGTTTTCAACCCGCAATCCGGATTCACCCACAACCGCTCCGCCGGAATCCGCTTGACCGCTTTGCGCAGCAAGTTAACCATCTGCGAAACCTCGGGCACCCGTGGCGAGTGAATGTCATACACGCCTGGCCCAATATCATTCGGGTAAGCAAACACCTCAAACGCCTCCAGCAACTGCATGTCCGAACGCGAGGTTTCGATGGTAATCACATCGGCGTCCATCGCCGCGATGGATTCGATCACATCGTTAAACTCGCTGTAGCACATGTGCGTATGAATCTGGGTTTCATCGCGCACACCCGAAGCGCACAAGCGAAACACTTCGGTGGCCCACTCCAGGTAGTGCTGCCACTGCGCCTGGCGCAGCGGCAAGCCTTCGCGAAAAGCCGCTTCGTCGATTTGCACGATCTTGATGCCCGCTGCTTCCAGGTCGAGTACCTCGTCACGAATCGCCAAGGCCAACTGGCGGGCCTGCACTTCACGGCTCACGTCTTCACGCGGGAACGACCACATCAGCATCGTTACCGGGCCGGTCAGCATGCCCTTCATCACCTTGTGCGTGAGGCTCTGGGCGTAGCGCGTCCACGCCACAGTCATGGCGTGCGGGCGGCTCAAGTCGCCAAAAATAACCGCTGGTTTTACGCACCGCGAACCGTAGCTCTGCACCCAGCCGAAGCGGGTGAATACGTAGCCGTCGAGTTGCTCGGCGAAGTACTCAACCATGTCGTTGCGCTCGGCTTCACCGTGTACCAGCACGTCCAGGCCGAGGTTTTCCTGCACTTCGACGGCGTGTTTGATCTCGCTGTGCATGGCGTCAACGTAGTCGGCCTGGCTCAACTTGCCGGCCTTGTACGATTGGCGCGCCAGACGGATCGACGCGGTTTGCGGGAACGAGCCGATGGTGGTGGTCGGGAACAGCGGCAACTTAAGGCCGGCGCGCTGCTTCTGGATACGCTGGGCAAACGGCGATTGGCGTTGGCTGTGCTCGGCGCTGATCGCCGCCACGCGGGCTTGCACCGCAGGCTTGTGGATACGTGGCGAAGCGGCGCGCGCGGCGTGCACGGCGCGGCTTTGCGCCAGCGCCGCAAGTACCTCAGGCGCTTCGGGCTGGCCCACGGCCTTGGCCAGTAGCGCCACTTCTTCGCACTTCTGTACGGCAAACGCCAGCCAGCTTTTCAGCTCGGTATCCAGCGAGTCTTCACGGCCCAGGTCTACCGGGCTGTGCAGCAGCGAGCAGGACGGCGCAACCCACAGGCGCTCACCCAACTTTTGATGCGCGTGTTGCAGTGTGGCCAGGGCGTTTTCCAGGTCGCAACGCCAAACGTTGCGCCCGTTGACCACGCCCAGCGACAACACTTTGTACGCCGGCAGGCGGTCAAGAATAGTCGGGTACTGCTCCGGCGCACGCACCAGGTCGATGTGCAGGCCATCCACCGGCAGGTTGGCGGCCAGGCCGAGATTTTCTTCGAGACCGCCGAAGTAGGTGGCCACGAGTTTTTTCAGCGGGTCACGCTGGATCTGGTTATAGGCACGCTCAAACGCGTTTTTCCAGGTTTGTGGCAGGTCCAGCGCGAGGATCGGCTCGTCGATCTGCACCCACTCAACGCCCAGCTCGGCCAGGCGCTGGAAGATCTGACCGTACAGCGGCAGCAAACGGTCGAGCAGGTCGAGCTTGTCGAAGTCGCCGCCCTTGGCCTTGCCCAGCCACAGGTAGGTCAGCGGGCCGATCACCACCGGCTTGACGGTGTGGCCGAGGTCGCGGGCTTCTTGCACCTCTTCGAAGAGTTGATCCCAGCCCAGGTGGAAGTGCTGGTCGGCACTGAACTCAGGCACCAGGTAGTGGTAGTTGGTGTCGAACCACTTGGTCATTTCCTGCGCATGGGCACCGCCGCAGCAACTGTCGCTGACGCCACGCGCCATGCCGAACAGGGTGTGCAACGTGGCCTTGCCATCCGCTGGGCGAAAACGTTCAGGCACCACACCGAACATCAGCGAGTGCGTCAGCACTTGGTCGTACCAGGCAAAATCACCGGCGGGCAGCAGTTCGATGCCGGCTTGCTGTTGCAGCGCCCAGTGCGCTTTGCGCAGGTCACGGCCAACGGCGCGCAGGCCGGCTTCGTCGAGCTCACCCTTCCAAAACGCTTCCTGCGCTTTTTTCAGTTCACGATCGCGTCCAATGCGCGGAAATCCGAGGGAATGAGCGACTGCCATGACTTACAACTCCAATGCCGATATTTGATGACGGCCATTGTCTGCAAGCAACGATAGTGAAACAAACTCATTTTACTCTAGATGACCACGAGTTCTGCTCATGTTGTAGCGACCTGCATTAAAAAGAAGTCGGCCAAGCCTACTGAGCAAAATCAAGCCGATGCTTGAACGTTTGTAATAACCGCTGCTAGCACTTTGCCTGCCATAACGCCTACCATGCAAAGACTTAACTGCCCTAGACAGTGACCCATGATCAAAGCCAGCCTGCGTACCCACCTCACTTTATGGTTTGCCGGTTTATCACTACTGACGTTATTGATCGTGGGCTTTTACATCGGGCATATCGCCACTGAGCAGGTCAAGCAGGCCAGCGGTAACGCATTGCTCAACACCGCGCGCTCCAGCGCGGCGTTATTGGCCGTGGAGTTGCGTGAGCGTCAGCTTGAAGTGTCGCTGCTGAGCAAGGCACCGCGGTTTCGCCAAGGCGACCTGGATGCACCGGACATCCTGACGTTGATGGAGCTGCGCACCCAATCGCGCGCCGAATATGCGTGGATGGGCGTGGCCGACGCCGAGGGCCGTGTGCGCCAGGCAGTCAATGGCATGCTGGTCAACCAATCGGTGCAACAGCGGCCCTGGTTTCAGGCCGGCATGCGCAACGAGTACACCGGCGATCCACATGAAGCGGTGTTGCTCGCCAAGCTGCTGCCGAGTGCCAGCACTGGCGAGCCGCTGCGCTTTATCGACTTTGCCGCGCCGATTCGCAATGCCAAGGGCGAGACGATTGGTGTACTCGGCGCCCACGCGCACTGGCGCTGGGTGACCCAGATCGTCGATTCGGCGGTGATGCAAAAGAACCCTGCGCTCAAACTTGAAGCACTGATCATCGACGCCGACGGCAAGGTGCTTTACCCCGAGCTGCTCGCGGGCGAGCAAATGCCGCAGATTAACCTGCACGCGCCGCCGGGCTGGAGCACCAGCAATGGTTACGTCACTGCGGCGGTCGCACTGCCGAGCCCTTCCAACGCCAACCTGTCGTGGTACATCGTGGTGCGCCAGCCGTTGGCAATAGCGCTGCACCCAGCCCGCGAGCTGCTGTACAAATTGTTGGTGTTGGGCATGCTTGCCGCCATCGTGTTCGCCATCGTGGCGTACTACCTGGCGTCGACTTTGAGCCGACCTATCGAGCAGTTGGCCAAATCCGCCAAACAGGTGCAGGAGCAGAAGCCCGGCGCGGTGTTCGCGCAAGAGCATGCGGTGCTCGAAATCGCCCAACTCGGCCAGTCCATCAGTAGCATGACCCAATCGTTGCTCAGCAAGGAGCGCGAGTTGCAGGAGGCCAACGCGTCCCTGGAAGCCACCGTGGCGCAACGCACTGCCGACCTGACGCAGGCCAACGCCGACCTCTTGAGCCTGGCGACTCACGACGCGCTGACCGGCGTGTACAACCGCCGTCGCTTCGACGAAAAGCTCGCCGAGTACAGCCTGCTGTTCCAGCGCACCGGCCGCACCTTCGCGCTGCTGCTGATCGACGCCGACTACTTCAAGCGCGTCAACGACACCTACGGCCACGCCGTCGGTGATGACGTGCTGTGCCAACTCGCCGCCGTGATCGAAAGTGCCACCCGCGCCACCGACTTCGTCGCGCGTTATGGCGGTGAAGAATTCGCTGTGTTATTGCCCGAAGTCGAAGAACCTGACAGCCCCGACGTAGTTGCCGAGAAGATCCGCGCGGCAGTCGCGGCGGCGATGTTCCCAAGCGTGGGCCAAGTCACCGTGAGCATTGGTGTGGGCGTGGCCACGCCGTCGGATCGGGATTCACTGGCGCTGCTCAAACGTGCGGATTTGCAGCTATACGAAGCCAAGGGAACGGGCCGCAACCGGGTGGCGTGAGCCGCCCTGGTTTTGCCTGGCGCGCCACGGTGCCAGGCGTTGGGGCCGCTGCGCAGCCCCAGCTCCCCAAGCCAAACCCGCTCAACTGTGGGAGCGGGCTTGCTCGCGATGCAGGCACCTCGGACCATCAGTTACACCGGGTTGAGGCCATCGCGAGCAAGCCCGGCTCCCACACAAGCCCACTCCCACACAAGCCCGGTGCCCACAGTGAACTGCGCAGGTTATTGATCCGCGCGCTGGACAGTCGGCCTGATCCTGCAGGCGA